>JABDKS010000277.1 GCA_013002105.1 Pirellulaceae bacterium
AGCGTCCAAAGTTCAGGATCGGGTTTTCCATCGCGGATTCGATTCTCGGACGAGCGCAAGCAGAATCGCACCGATTGTCGCAGTAGCGTGCTGGCATGCTCGGCGCCGACCAAATCGATCGCCAACCAGGCGCGCCATGTCAACACGACTCGGTGAACGTTGGTTCGATCTTGGACCGGGTATTGAACGTGATTGAAAATCGTCTCCGGCGACTCGTTGGCGATTGACGCCATCAACCGATCCGCTCGCTCAAAGTCAGCCTTGCGAGCTGCCGCTTGCAACTGTTCGCCCGCGACACCACCGCCGTCGTGCTTGCTCGCATCGATGCGTTTGAGAACTTCGCTGCTTGATCCGCCGAACTGTTGAATTCGATCGGTGTTGCGATACAAGACTTTCAAGATCGGCAGCGCCTTTCGCTCCGTCGGTAGCTCAGCCGACATCTCGAGCGCTGGCGTGAGTGCCATAAAAGTGTGGAAACCGACGTAGTCATGTCCGCCGAACGTGCGCGCATTGGCAAGTGATCCGGCTGCGACGAGCGTGGAGAGGCTGGTGCCGTTGCCAAGTTGGTCGACCAGCGTGCTCTGCAATCGTTCCAGTGGCGTCTCTTGCATCAATGCGACCAGCGGTTCCATGTCACCGAAAGTCAGTCGGTCGTCCCGATCGTCGGCATAGGCCGATGAAATCCCCAAGTCACCCGAGAGCGCGGCGCCCAGACTGCCCACCAACATTCCGCTACCGACCTTCGATAAAAACTGTCGACGATTGTTGTCCTGCATCGTTCTGCTCCAGTAAGAGTTGGAATGCGATTAGCGGAATGCGGCGATCACGACGTAAAAGCCAGCGATACCATCGGTCGAATATACCGTCGCGATGGGTGATAAAGGCGTTCGAATTCCACGTTTCGTTCCCAATCGTCGTCGCGACGTCGCATTCACCTCGCCAAAAAACCACACCAGAGAGCTTGCACACCGTCGCCGGCCGACTCGACGATCGATCTATCGCGATGGTGATTGCAAAAGCGGATGAGTAAGCACGGTCGAGCACGAACGTTGCCGGGGTGCCTCGTCTTGATCCGGGTAGCTGAGTCGTCGCTTGGGTATCGGACATCTAGGTATCATTACCGTTACGCAATGACACCCATTTGTTTTTGCGTTCGCTGATTGAACTCTTCGTCGCTCTATAGAATCTTGGTATTGGTCCTTTCCACAAAACGCTTGAGAATCACCCGATGCAGCCACTGAAATTCAATCGGTCGATCCAAATTCATCCGTCTATTTTGACGTTCATTGCATTGTTGATCGCGATTCTGGTTTGCTCGCCCTGCGGGGCGCAGGTACCGCTCCAGCAGTATCGTGCGGCCGAAGCCAAAGCATTGGAGATTTCCGATCGATTACGCGGCGCATCGAGCCAAGCTCAGCGTGCGGAACTGGAGTCGGAGCTGAGGGAAGCTGTTCAGATGGCGTTTGCGTTGAAAATTAAGATGCTGAAGTCCGCTTCGCAATCGGCACAGGCAAAGGTGGATGTCGCTCGCGAACAGATTGCAAAGCGTGAGAAGCTGGCCGATCAGATCATCGCGCGTCGGGTGAGCGACCTGAAGCAGCGGAATCAAACCCTCTGGGACGATGCTACCGGCGAGATGCTGGAAATCGCTGCCGATTTGCCGGCGATCGCGGGTGCGGGGCCGACTGAAGTGTCGCCGCCGCCAACGAAGCGTTTGAGCACATATCAAGTTTTTCTGCGAAACGCGATTGCCGAAAAAAATTATCACCGGAATTATCGATTGGAGGCGATGGCCGAGTGCAAGATGAATCTGGTCGAACTACGCCGTGACGCCAACATGGCAATCGACGAATCAGCGGAGGACAAAGACCGGCAGTTGCAGGAGAAGATGCGAGCGGAGGCTGCCATCGAAACTTTGACAAGGCAGATTGCGGCATTGCAGGACGAGGTCACCATCTGCGACGAAACGATTTCGCTGTTGGAGACGAAACTTGTCGCGACGCTCGATTCCGAAGAAAGCGTCGAATCGATCGGTGGCAAAGTCGAATCGGTTGCGAAAGATCGCGTTGATGTGTCGCTCGGTAGCGACAACGGCGTGCAGAAGGGAACTCGACTGAAGATTTTTCGTGATGATCTGTATATCGGCGAGGTCGAGGTCGTCGACGTTCAGAGACGGTCAAGCGTGGGTGTCGTCACCGATCTACCCACACAATCGATCCGAAACGATGACGACGCGATTTTGCTGCTGGACCCGCAACTGAAAGACCTCTTGAGGACGGATCCGGGCGAATCGCTCTATAACGATCAGTTTCGTCGATTCAAGTTTCGGTTGGATCAAGGTGTAAGCACCGTGGTCGGAACTGGTGTGCGAGCGATGCGTCGGTATCTGGGGGATGATCGCAATCCGCCGATCTACGGCATGTGGGGAGACCCAGCGACCAATTCATTGGTTGTGATCGCGCCGGCCGAATCGGAAATGGCGATTCGCGAATTCCTGATCAAAGGCGAGGTAATTGCGAAGACTGGTTTCGATATGCGAGAACGAAAAACAACGATCGAAGAGCACGCGGAGGAACTTTCCCGCCAGCGACGTCTGATGATTGCGGATATGGCCGAATGCAAACTTGAAATGATCGACTGCCAAGCACAGGAAGTCCCGGACCAAAAACGGATCGCATCGCTACTGAAGGAGATCGCGAAGCTGAAAAGCGAGATCGAACGGATCGATTTGAAAATCTCCGTCGTCGACGCTCTGCAGGGTGAATGAAATAACCGATGGCGACCGTGTTCGTGATTGTCAGGTCGCTAACGAGCGGAGCTTTCGACCCTTTCTGAATCGCTTGTCTCAGTTGATTTGTTGCCGTACAAGACTTCTTGCCGCGGCTACATGGCTTCCATCTTCACACGCTCGATTGACCGATCCATGTCTTCAAACATCTTTTCGGCTTTGTCGTCAAAGATGCGACCGATCAATACGTCCGTCAAGCAGGAACGATGCTCGGGGTGCTCTTTCATGAAGCGGCCGATGCTGAATTCTTTGGTGTAAAACGCGTGTACCAATTTGCGGACCCACTGCGCGCCGCTGTCGAATGACGCTGCCCATGATCCCAATTGTTGACCGCTCAAATCATTCTTCTCGAAACCCTCGACCACGGCATCGCCCGCGCGAACACCCATCTCCAATGCAAAATAGACACCGGATGAGTAAACCGGATCAATGAATCCGTAGGCATCACCCACCAGGACCCAGCCATGTCCGGCCACCTGCTTGGATTTGTAGGAAAATTCCTTGGCGGTTTTCAGGTCGCCCAATCGGGTCGCGTTAGCCAACCGCGGCTTCAATCCGGGACAGATCGCCAATTCTTCGGCGTAGGTCTGCTCGGGGGTCCCTCGACCTTTGAGTAAGTAATCGTTGTCGGCAACGCAACCAATGCTGGTGATGCCGCGCGACATGGGAATGAACCAAAACCAAGACTCCTTGGTCTCGGTATTTAGAATGATCGTTGCACCTTCGTTGTCTCCGTCGCCACGGATGGCGTCGCGGTAGTATCCCCAGATTGCTGCCTTTTTTAGCTCCGGATTGACTTCCTTAAGATTCAGTTTGTTGGCGAGAAACGATTGTTGGCCGGTCGCGTCGATGACGACACGACAATCGATTTCGTGCGAGTTGCCATCGCAGTCACGCACCACCACGCCGGTTGCCCGTTTTTGATCGTCCAGTCGGACGTCCAGCAATCGAGTTCGATCGTAACAGTCCGCACCACATTCGGCGGCGCGATCAAACAACATCTTGTCGAACTCACTTCGTTCGACTTGCCAGGTGCTACTGCATTCGCGTGCGTCGTGTTGACTGAAAAAGAACGGTTCGGATTCGGTTCCCCGGTGGGTAACGAATTGAACACTTTTTTTGGTCTGCCAGCCAGCGTCTCGAACGCGATCGGTCAGGCCCAATCGCTGGAGGGGCCAGTAGGTTTCGGGCATCAGCGATTCGCCGACGTGAAACCGGGGCACGGCTTCGCGTTCGACCAGCAATGTCTCCAGCCCGGCTTGTGCAACCGTCGCTGCTGCGGCACCACCACCCGGTCCGGCACCCACCACTACGCAGTCATAACTCGACTTCATATTCCGATGATCTCTGTTGTCACGTATCGCTATTGTTAGGAATCGATCACGGCCCATCGCCGAGGCTCCCGTGCCGCAGATGCTAGACGCGGTCCGCACGTTGCGGTGGGTCAGCATCCCGATCGCTTTTGACCTACTGATAGGATATTCGCCTGGGAACCCATCCGTCGACTGAGGGCCGTCGAACAGGCAAAAGTCCTGTGAAAAGCGGGGTCAAAGTTCATCGCTGATCAGGGACATTTCCGTCGGATCGCCCGATCGGGGGCTTTGGCGGGATTGGTCCAGCGGTCCGCACGAAGTTCCTAATCGATCTGGTCGCCCCAGGATGCCATTGGCATGGTCACCGCCATTGGGAGATTGCGACCGTTGTGCGGGCGATCGGGAAACAGATTTCGCATCCGGTGAAGGGAAAATCGGGCCAACCCTGCCGCGTATCACGACGGTGGTTTATAACGTCGTACTGGTTGGTGCACCGAGTAGGGGAGAGAAGGTTGGTCAGAGACGGATCGCTACGAACGCATTATTTGCGACGCTTCTATTTTGGCATCGGGCTGATCCTCTTGCTGGCCTATCCGGCGATCGTGCATTCGCACGCCGCGATCGAAGGCTTACTGAACAAGCCGCCAAGCTGGGTGCCCGATTCGCTGCCCGAGAAAGCAGCGTTCAACGATTTCAGTCGACGGTTTTCGGCGTCGGACATCGTGATGCTGTCTTGGCCCAGTGCCAAGCTGGATTCAGCCTCGTTGGCCGTCGCCACACTAGCGATGCAACCGCTGTGTAGCCAGCGCTACGATCCACAGACCGACGCCGACCGGATCGATCAGTTACCCGAGTCCACGCAAGATTGGATTCGACAGATCCGCGAGGCTTGCGAGACACCGACTCCGTTTCATTGGGCGCGCAGTGGCACCGAAACGTTGGAGCGGATGATGGCATCGCCGGCCCGTCTGCCGCGGCAGACTGCGATCACGCGGCTACGAGGGTCGTTGGTGGGACCCGACGGCGAGCAGACTTGTTTGGTTGTGTCGTTGGGTGACGAAGGCGATGTTCATCGGCGTCGCTTGTTTGTGCTGCTGCGCGAAATGATTGCCGACGTTGCTAGAGCTGACCCAGAAAAAGTTGCGATTGTGGGCAGTCCGTTTGACGGAGCCACCGTTGATGACGAGAGCGTTCGGAGTATTCAGACATTCACACCGCCGTCGGCCGTATTTGCCGCACTGCTTTGCTTTCTTTGTTTGCGTTCGCTCGCGTTGACTGGCGTGATCACGGCAATTGCGGTCTTGGGCGAAGGACTGGTGATGGCGGCGGTCTACTACACTGGCACGCCAATGAATGCCGTCCTGATCGTGTTACCGCCGTTGGTGTTTGTGTTGACGGTGTCAGCCGGCATTCACTTGAGTAATTACTATTTGGATGCCACCGAAGAATTCTCGGATTTGACACCCGCCGGTGCAGCCCGCCGCGCGTTGCGTGCCGGCACGATTCCTTGTTTGCTCGCGACTGGAACGACGGTGATCGGACTTGGATCGCTGATGCTCGTGCGTTTAGAGCCGATTCGGGTATTCGGGTTTGTCTCGGCGCTGGGGGTGATGACAACACTTAGCATGTTGTTGTTGATGTTGCCCGGTGCGATGGTCCTGACAAAGCCGCGTCGGCACTCATCGGATCCCGCAGCGACGGACGAAGTCAGCCCGATGCGACGCATGTTACGGACCAAGATGCGGGCCCGATTGGCGCGACCGTGGCCGTTGATCATTGGTTTTTTGCTGGTCACCAGTTTTTTGGCCAGTGGTCTGTTCCAGCTAGAAACATCCATCAGTGTGCCGCGGATGTTTCAGCCGGATAGTCCGATTCGAACTCAGTACGCATGGTTTCAAGAACACATCGGTCCGACGGTGACGGGTGATTTGTTGCTGAAATTTGCTCCGTCAGGCGAAGACGATGATCCGCTGGAGCGTTTGGAGGTCGTCAAAGACGCACATTTACGAGCGCACAAGATGGAGTCGATTGACGGTGTGCTGTCAGCGATGAGTTTCGTGCCTGCGATTCCACGACGGCGGACCCTGTCAGCGTCTGCCACGCGTGGAGCGATCCGTAAATTAATTCGTGATCCGGAATCCTCTATCGGAGAATTGAATTTTATCTCCCGCGACGATGATGCCGAAGTCTGGCGGATCAGCATGCGGATGGTGCCGGACGGTACGACCGATTTTGCCGAGAAAATCGCCCTGATTCGGACGGAGATCGAAGATGAACTTGCCGACTCGCCACTGCCGGTGGAAATCACGTTGACCGGACATGTCGCGATTGTTCAAAAGGCTCAGCAGGTCTTGCTACGAGATCTGTTCCGCAGTTTTATGGCGGCGTTCGGCGTCGTCGCCATCGTGATGATGTTTTTGTTGCGGAGCCTTGTCGGTGGTTTGCTGGCGATGATTCCCAATTTGTTTCCGACAGTGACGCTGTTTGGAATCATGGGGTTGATACGAGCGCCGCTGGACATTGGGTCGGTGATGACAGCCAGTGTTGCTCTTGGCATCGCGGTGGACGATACGATCCATCTGCTCAGTCGTTTTGGTTCCCGTCGCGCGCGGGGTTTTGGACAGATTCGAGCGGCGTTTGGTGCACTCGGGCAGTGTGGTTGGGCCATGTTTCAGACGACGACCGTGTGCGGATTGTCGCTGATGGTGTATTGGTTCAGCGATTTTGTTCCGGCTAGTCGGTTTGCACTGCTGATGTTTGGTCTGTTGTCAGCCGCATTGTTGGGCGATGTCTTTTTGCTGCCCGGCATGATGGCTAGTCCGCTAGGACGCTGGTTAGCGCATACGGTCGGCAGCGATCCCGACGCAAGTTTGTCGGCGGATGAACCGGAGAAGCGATCGCCACGGGACGTTCGTCGATTGCCGACGCGTTGGTCACGATGGCGTCGAAACCGCATCAAAAAGCAAAAGGACAAGACTCACTCGTTGTAGCGATCCCGGTGGTCACGAAGAGTAAATGACCTATCGAAACAGGTTGTGTGAATTCGTAGGGCCGGTTCCTACCGGCCAAATGAATGACTGCCGGTCACCCGAGCACAATCGGCCGGTGGGAACCTTGTCTTTACCCACAAGTCGGCTTTTGCAATCAGCACTTTACCCTCCCGCGCGTATGACTTTCCATTGGAAAACACGCTGTCGCGGGAGGGTCGGTGGTGAGCCTAAGCGAGCCAACGGGGAGGGCGAACAGAAGACGTTGATCGCCCTCCCCGTCACACT
>JABDKS010000297.1 GCA_013002105.1 Pirellulaceae bacterium
ATACAGATCACCGCACTGCCAGAAACTGCTGATCGCCACACCGCGATGAATCACAACATCTGTACTCGAGGCATCTTTCATCCGCGTTCGCGCCCCCCAGCCTCCTGGGCGCCTGGCAGCATTCGGATCTTCGATGATGCCGGACCACAGTGATTCGCGGGCAGCCTGTTCGGCAAGAAATCCTTCGGTACGAATGAATCGATTGCGGTAAGTCGCCTCGCCAGCTTGGAACACAATCGAATGCAACATCCCGTCTCCGTCAAACGGATGATAGCGCGCGATCGGCGGCAAAGTCGGATTTTCGGTGTTGCGAATGTAGACGCCGTTCAGGTCTTCCGGTACGCGACCTTCGACTTCCAGATCCCAGGCGTCGTACTCGGTGCACTGCGGACGCCAAGGACCCGTGCGATAGGGATGTGTATCGTCGGATGGCAATCCGGAAGCAAAGCGATGGTGAATTTGAGTTTTCATCGATCGGACTGGATTCGAAGCAGGTTGTATCAGTTCACGCAGAATCGCTCGTAGAACACGGCCGCCTGAGTATGGACAATTTGGAAGGCGATTTCCATAGAAACAGGCCTGACTTATAGCTTTGTTCGTTCACAGCCATTTGTTTTGACTTTAGTCTGGATCGATTTGAGCCAGAGTTTTCGGCTCAGATCGCAGTGGGAAATCAACTTTCCGCGCCGCAAAGCTAATCCACTCTCTTGGACTCAAGCATTGGCCCTGGCCAGTTGTTCGGCCAGATGTGCGCGGCCCAGTTTGCTGTGGGCTTTGGCCAGAGCTCTTCTGCGAGTCGGGTTGTAGTCTTTGAGATCATCGCTGGCACGCGGATTCCGAGAAGCCCGCATCACACGAATCGCGATCGATGGATTGAAATCGATCATCATGGCAAACACCTCGCGATACGACCCAATGCCATGGAAGCAGCTACAGTAGTCGCATCGCGTTTGCTTGATGATCGCAATGATTCGCTTCGCAGGAATTCGTTCCAACGTTTTGATTGCGACTTCGTGAACCGCGCGGCTGTAGGCAGCCCGGGCGACAACAAACCGTTGAGATCTAGTCAATGCGTCCTCCTGCGCGAGACTGGATAGGAGCCCACACAGCATTTCAGGCTGATTTTCGATCTCCGGCATCGTTGTCAATTCATCGATGCGGTTGCAAATTTCATCGGCCGATAGGATTGCCTTCATCCCCTGATACAACGAGTTCGGTTCAGCTTCGCTGATCAGGCGACGAATCAAATCGTCATTGGTGTCTCCGATATCGGCGCCGATGGCCCCATCGTCGTACCAGTTTTTGGCGACCAAATTTCTAACGGCTCCCCGATTCGCCAATCGCGAATTCATTGCCACGGCAAGTTCGTTGGCGAAGCCATCAACCGCTTCGCCAAATTTGTCTTCCGCTTCGTGCGCGTAGCGATGATAGGTCAGGATCTCGCCAGCGTCGTTCATTGCAAACAAGCAGCGGCCGACGATTTTTCCGGATTTCGTTTTGCCATAAACAACGCGTTTGTTGACATCGACGGCATTCGCAACGGTGGAAAAAAAGTTGAAATCGCCGGGTGAAAGGCAAGTACCAAAATGAAAACCCATCAGCAAAAAATCAATCACGTCACGCGTGAATCGCAAATGATACGGTACGTCGTCGGCTGTTTTGGCGGTCGTTTCAAAGCTGTCGCCGAGCCAGACATCGATGTTGACTCCTTTCCCACGTATCTCGTTACAGAATTCCATGTTGGCCGGTTCGCCGTCGAACCTGCGAGTCGATCGGTTAAGGGTTTCGAAAATCAACCGCAATCCAAGCTCCTTCATGGGTTGAGTCAGCTTAAGAATGTCGGTCAACACTGCATCCAGCGGCGGAGTCAGCAATTCGTTGGGTACATCCTTCATCTGATAACGATCACGAATGATCGCACCCACACGATCTCGACAGGTTTGTACGTACTGTTCGATCGCCTCGTGACCGATGCGTGCGCGCAGCTTGTTAGTCAAAGTATGCAGACGCGCTGGCGAAACCGTATTTTGGTGTTCGATCCGGGCTCGCAGGTTTGCCAGTCGCTGTTCCAGGTGAGATCGTTTGATCGGATCGACTTCTTCGTCGAGCGAGTTCAGCTTCGCG
>JABDKS010000308.1 GCA_013002105.1 Pirellulaceae bacterium
GGCGTCATCCATCCGGTCCGAATCCCGGCCGCTTTGAGTCCACGGCCAGCCCAGCTGTTGCACGTATTGAGCGCGTGGTAATTCCCCTTGGCCTCGAAAAACGCGTCATTGTGTTTGTAGCCCGCATCCGCAATCAGAATCGTCCGCCCGTTTGCGTCCCGCTCCAAATCCGATTGGATGTAGGCCACCAGCCGCTGATACTGCTGCGTCGAAATCTTGACCGACCGACCGTGGTCTCGGACGTAGTGAGCGTTGGTCATGCTGACATGGTTGCACGCCCCGCTGTTCCACAGCAGCGCTTTGGCGGCCACGGATAGTTTCAGGTCGGCCCAACGCGGTGTTTGCAAAAAGAAACCTTTGTCACCCCAGCCAATCGCAATGTGAGTGGCGCCACTGGTGTCAGCGGGAAACGCATTTTTTGGAAAGACATCACGCCAGTTGATCACCGACGATTCCAGTGGCATCACGATGTCCGCGTGAACGGCATTGGAGACCACATGGATTTCGATGCCATCGGCGGTGGGCTGAAAGTCGTTATTGACCGGAACCAATCCGACCACCACGACGGTTAAGTACAAAGCGACCGCGATCAGCAATCCCCGCGTGATCCAGGCGACCAGGCGTCTGAGCCAGTGTTTGCCGGCGCTCAGTTCACTTGGAAGGCTTGACGCCGATTCCCCGGATGAGTCGCGCATGGAGCAGTTGTCCGCGAGAAAATGGAGCAGTTGTTCGCGAGATAGAGGCGGGGAGCAACATCAGCACGCCAGCTGGATCCCCGTTCATCCAATGAAAAACCGCGTTTCGGCAAACACCGAAACGCGGTTCATTGTAGCGCAGTGACCCCTACGGGACTCGAACCCGTGTCGCCGCCGTGAAAGGGCGGTGTCCTAGACCGCTAGACGAAGGGGCCGTCTAGTTTTTCGCAGAATCAAAAACAGATCGTGCGAACGATCGTTTTCGCCTGTGAACGCGGAGTTGTAAACAGGAGAGCCCAATCGCGTCAAGGGTTCACCCGGGTGGAAAACGGGGAACCAGTGGTGGGACAGCACCACAGATGGCTCGATCTGCACCGATAAACGGTTGCCGAGGTGTGAACTTAGGCGAATACGAGCTGAGAAATCAGCGTGGACGGAGACTCAATCTGAGTTCAGATCAAGATTCGACAGCGGCGTCGCCCGACTCCAGACTTCGCTGAATCGCATCGTAGACTTCGCGACGATGCACTGGCACCTCACGAGGGGCTTCCACGCCAAGGCGAACCTTGTCGCCGCGGATTTCGACCACAACGATTTTGATATCGTTGTTGATGACGATGCTTTCGTTCTTTTTTCGTGATAAAACTAACATGTTCCAGTCCTTTCTAGCCGGCCCGAACTCTGTATGTACTTGATGACCATCAAGCAACGGAACTTTGCCGTGTTGGTTTATGGCAAAGACCTTCGTGCTCCGTGCCGGTTCTGTCTGTAGCTGGCCACCTGAGGCACACGCCACTTTCCTGACACTCTAACTCTAGGTCAAAATGTTGGTCAGTCAAGGAAATCTGGCTTGACAAGGACCTTTTTTTGACCCTCGGAACCCCGCTGAATCGTCCCTAACCGGTAAATTCACGCTAAGTCGGCGCGACCAATTGGCAGTAAGGACGCCCTTAGCAATCTCCGTCCCCGGATTTGCCTAAAAGTCCGAGCCTGACAAATACCTGGGAACCGGCTGTGCCCCGCAGGTTTCTAAGCAGCAAACGCGTGCCAATTCAACGACTCCTTGTCATGATTCGCCGATTCTCACTCGAGCGATTTTGCGCCGTATAATGGGAGGGCTAGGGAGGACAGTCGGTTTTTGTGGCAGTTGCCCACCCACTGGTGGGTGGTATGAAGTTGGGAACGTAAATAGTCCCCCAAGAATCTGTGATCCAAGAGAATCGAATCGACGTAGTACTAGCGCCAGCGGCGGAACAGGGAGCGACAATAGGTAGGCAACGGGATGATGGATTCTCGAAATACTTTTTCGACGGATCTGTCCAGGCAATCGATGGAGTTACCGAGTCAACGGAGGATCGGACCTGGTTTGGCAAACAGGACCAAGATGACGGATTGAATCTCGAATTCGATTCAGTGAACCCAGTGGCGCGTCAAAACGCCCTGCGGCAATGAGTGAGCTGCTGGTCGAGCAAACAAGCAAATTGATTATCGCGATCGATTTCGATCCAACGCATTGATAGATGGGAATAGAACGATGGTCCGAGCCATTGGCAACAACAGCGATTCCAGCGTGGAAGGCGAACATGGTTTCACACCCACCGGTGCGACGAAGATGTTGCCGTTGGTCAGACGGATTGTCGCGGACTTGGTGGAGTTGGAGCGATCAATCGCAGCGCAACGCGAACAATTGCAAGGTGTCGATAGTCTCGCCGGAACGAGCACCCAGCACAGCTACCAGGAAGAGTTGCGGGACATTCGCGCGTCCTTGGCCCAGGACGAATCGCGGCTGCAACTTTGCATGGAAGAACTCACCGCGTTAGGCGTCAAACCACATCATCCGATCGACGGCGGTGTCGATTTCCCAGCGACAATCAATCGCCGCCCTGTCTATCTTTGTTGGAATTTGGGCGAAGACTCGGTGCATCATATTCACGAGCTGGATCAAGCATCGACCAAACGCAAACAGCTGGACCCAACCGCATTTAAATAGTGGCCATCACGCTCTGCGTGATGAAGCCCGACTGTGTGCGCGGTAATGGTTTTGATTTTGGGTCGTAGCGGGCGTTGTCCAGTGGTGCACCGGTTGGAACGATCTGGATCGTTGGTGATGGGTTGTTTTTCGGTCGGGCTTCGTCACGGCGGAGCGTGACGGCTACTTTGGCGCGGTGATGGTTTTGAGACCGGTTGGGACGATCTGTATCGTTGGTGATGGGTTGTTTCTTGGTCGGGCTTCGTCACGGCGGAGCGTGACGGCTACTTTGTTCATATTTGTTCGCGGAGCGAACAACGACATTGGCCACTGTCGCTGGACTCTGCCAGGCCAGTCTTCATGATTGGGTAGTGTGTCAGCAAGTGCGTGCTTGCTCACGGAGAACAATGGGTGATGGGTAGGAGTGCTAACCACGAAATACACGAAAGTATTAGGTATGGTCCTTTTTCGTGTGGTTCGTGTATTTCGTGGTCTGAATCGACCGCGCACCCTTTCGAGCATTAGTGTTCCCTGCAGCCAGCAATGCAGCCGATTTGGCGCTTATGGCAATAGGAATACTTGGAGTTTGCGACAGCCATGTGCGCCCAGGACGAGCGATTGTTCGATGTCGGCGGTTTTGCTGGGGCCGGAGACGAATACGCCGAATCCAGGTTTGGGCGGGCCGATCCGCAGGTAGGCATCGTGCATGTGATGGACGATGTCTTGTCGCGATACCACGATCGCCAAGTACTGGGCGATAAAAAGCATCACGCGATGGGGCAACGTACTGCCGTCGACCCAAATCGCGCCGTTCTCGGCGATCAGAAATTCACCCCTTGCGATGGTCCAGTCGAGTGTTGCAAGCGAGTGGGGATCGTCGATCAAATCCAGATTGACATTCCCCGTGACCGCTTCGGGGACCACCGATGCCACTCGAGTCGCATCGGCAAACACAGGTAACTCCGAAAGTTTTTCCATCACCTGGGCGGGCCGATCAATCAAGTGGGCTTCGCCGCCAACGGTCGCCAGCGTCTCGATGAATTTTTGCAGTGGATCATCGAACTTTATCAGCTGTGCCGGGTCGGGGTCCGGTAACGACGGTGTGTCGATGATCCGCGTGTTCAGTCGATCGATGATTGAGCGGCGACTGTCCGTGGTTGCGGGCATTTTGCCCGAGTGCGATGCGGAGTTCATTGGGACTCCCCGTTGCTGGTGGCTGATCGCCCGTTGGCAGACGACTTTTTGGCAGTCGTCTTTTTTGCAGAGGACCGATTTTGGGCGTACCACTGCGAGAACGTTTGTTCCGGAGGTACCGGCAATTCGCGTGCGATGGCCCAGGTGTTCATTGGATTGTGTGTCAACCAATGGGGCAGGTAACGCAGTGACGTTCGTCCAACCGACCCGGCTAATGTGAATAGTTTGGGGTGCCGAAAAAGGAATGCCGCCGCTTTCATGCTCAGGGTCTTCTGCATCGGCAACAACCCTTTGCCGACCAACTCCTTTCGCCAGGCCAGCAATTGATGGTGCAACGGAATTTTGACGGGGCAAACGTCCGTGCATGATCCGCACAAACTGCATGCGTACGGCAGGCTCTTGTAGCTCGATGCATCTCGCGTGGGGGACAGCACCGATCCGATCGGGCCTGGCACGGTCGTGCGGTAGCTGTGCCCGCCACTGCGTCGATAGACTGGGCAGGTGTTCATGCACGCACCACAGCGGATGCAGTGCAGGGCATGACGAAACTCGTCGCTATCCCGCAGTCGGGTGCGGCCGTTGTCGACCAACACGATGTGCAATTCGCTGTCGGGATCCCGCGGGCCGTGGAAATGCGATGTGTAAGAGGTGATCGGTTGACCAGTGGCCGAACGGGCGAGCAAGCGGGTGAAAACGGCCAGGTCTCGAAAACGGGGAACCAGTTTTTCGATTCCCATGCAGGCGATGTGGACACGTGGTAAAGAGACGCCCAGATCCGCGTTTCCTTCATTGGTACAGACGACCAAGCCACCGGTTTCGGCGATGCCGAAGTTCACACCGGTAATTCCAACTTCGCCCGAAAGGAATTTGCTGCGAAGATGTCCCCGGGCTGCTTCGGTCAAGTATTTCGGGTCCGAGGCCCCGGTCGCTGTCCCGAGATGTTGGTGGAATGTCTCACCAACCTCCTCTTTTTTGATGTGGATGGCCGGCAAGACGATATGGCTGGGGGTTTCGCCGCGCAGCTGGACGATCCGTTCGCCCAGGTCGGTATCGACGACTTCGATCCCGTTGTCTTCCAAGAAGTGGTTCAGGCCGCACTCCTCGGTCAGCATCGACTTGCTTTTGACGATCCGCAGCGTCTCGTGGCGGCGCAAGATGTCCAGCACGATCTTGTTGTGTTCGTCGGCGTCGGCAGCCCAGTGAACCGTAGCCCCGAGCGCCGTCGCATTTCGCTCGAAATCTTGCAAGTATTCCGAAAGGTTGGCGATCGTGTGTGTTTTGATCGCCGAGGCCAGTGAACGCAAATATTCCCATTCGGGCACCGAATCAGCTTGCAGGTCTCGTTTGGAGCGAACAAACCACAATGCCTTGTCGTGCCAGGGAGATCGGTCACGGTTGGTGACAAAATCTTTGGCGGCGGTCGGATGATCAACGATCGGTAGCATGGGTCGGCGTGGTGTAAGCGGTGTGGTAGGAGTGGGGCGGTAGGAGTGGGAGTGGGAATTGGCGTTGGTAAACGTTCCTGGTCAAGCACTCGTTAAGTTTTGACGGCCAATTCGCGTCCGACCATGATTTGCGCAACGTGCATGACCTGAATCGGTTGCTCTTCGCGGCGGATCAATCCTTGCAGGTGCATCAGGCAACTCATGTCGGCCGACGCGAGTACTTCGCTGCCCACCGACAAATGATCGGCGATGCGGTCCCGGCCCATCGACACAGACACGTCCGGTTCATTGACCGCAAAGGTTCCGCCAAAACCACAGCACTCATCGGGCCGTTGCGGCTGGGCCCATTGAATGTCTTTGACCAGTGACACCACGTTCAGGACTTTGTTTTCGCGATCGATCCGCGTCTCGCTCGATTTCCCCAGCCTCAGTTCGCGCAGCCCATGGCAACTTTGATGCAAAGAAACGGTGTGGGGAAAGCTGGCGCTGAGCTGACTGATTTTTAGTTCGTCATGCAAGTATTCGCATAGTTCGAACGTGCGGCTGCGAACGTGCTCGAATGCGGTATCGCCGGGTTCAAAATATGTACCGTAATGGTGTCGCACCATGGCGGTACATGATCCCGAGGGGCAGACGATGGCATCGTAGTCGGCAAAAATTTCAACAAACCGCTTGGCCACCGGTGCTGTCTCTGCATCGCATCCGGTATTGGACATCGGCTGGCCACAGCAGGTTTGGCCCGCTGGGAACACGACGTCTACTCCCTGTTGTTCCAACAGTTCCAGGGTTGCGATGGCCACGTCGGGGTAAAACTGGTCGACATAGCAAGGAACAAAGAGAGCAACAGACATCAGCGGACTAGGATTAGCTTGGTGTTCGACGAAATGGATGGGGACGGTGCCAGCGAATCCATTCACGTGATCGCACGTCTGCAAGCGCGTGTCATCACGGCTCAGCGGCGAAAGCAGCGGTTAGTATACAGAACCGCGTCTCGTTGAGTCGGTCAATTGCCCCACTTTACGCGGCCCAGCAAGGGCCAGACCGCGCAATCGCTACAGACCGTTGGGACGTGTGGCCGAACGAACGACTGGAAGCGGGATAGATCGGTAGGAACGTCTCGGCCCCGGGGTGCCCCCGCGGGCACCGATACACTTTTGGCATCCGAGCGATCTGGCCGCTGACGCGTGGGCATCCGGCGATCAGGCAGCCGAACGAAGCTGAATGCCGGTGCCTTGGGTGCGACAAGCGGTGACCCAGTTTTTTACTTTTCGCAAACTGGGCAGCCGGCGACCGCGGATCATTCTGCGGCCTTTGCTGCTGACGGCGAATCGTCGCAGGTCGTGGTACAGCGCGCTGGGGGAGTCCAGTGCGATCGCGCGGACGCTGTGTCGGTGGATCCGGATCAGCAACTGCGCGTCGCGCGGCATCATGCCTGGAACGGACGCGGCGAGTCGGATGGCGGCGCGATAACGCTTGATCACCTGGACTGCTTTCTCTGGCGCGCCCATATCACGGGCCAGTTTGACGGGGTCGACGTTGGCAAGATCGCCGGCTGTCACAATTCCAAAGTGACGTAACTGGTCGCATCGCTGCTGGCTACAAATTTTTAAATGCAGTAGTCGTTTGCTGAGCAACCATTCGCGATGGTTGGCATCGATGTGCACGCCGCGAGGATTCATCGGGATCGTTGCGGGATGGTCGACCACCTCGGGCGGTATCCCTTGCTCGGAGGTTGGGGGAGTTTCCAAGTGATCCGTAGGGGAGATCAACCGCAAAAGGCTGCGCAACATGCCAACATCCATGTGGGCGATAAGTAGAAAAGACACACGCTCGAATAACTGCCTTTACCCAACGTGAGCCACACGATGCTAGACAGAAAATATCGTGCGGTCTGGTTTGCTACAGCAGATAACATTTAGCCCGATCAAACCGCTGTATCCGCGATCGATGATGGCATAGGCAGTTTGCTGGCAAAGTCTCATTTCTTGGGTACTCGGACGGCGAGTCGCACCATGAACGACATCGACCGGATCGCTTCACCAAGTGTTAACTTGCTGTGCCCATCCTGCCGTTCGGTAAACGTAATCGGCACTTCGGCCAGCTTGCCACCGTCGCGATGCACTCGCACCAATAATTCTTCCAGCAGAGCGTAGCCGGTGCACTGGAGTGTTTGCAGATCGAGTTGCCGGAGTGTTGCAACGCGGTAGCACCGCATCGATCCACTGCAATCGTTGATCGGTAAACGTAAACACGATGTCGCAAAGCGATTCACAAATCGACTCATGATGCGTCGACGCAATGGCCAACCAACAATCTGGCCACCGGGGATGTATCGCGAACCAACGACAACATCGATTGTTGGGTCGCTGATTGCGGCTTGAATCAGCGACGGAATTTGCGCGGGATCATGGCTGAGGTCGCCATCGAGATTGACGAACAAGTCGTAGTCACCGTCCACCGCTGCCGTCATCGCTCGAACGATCGCGCCGCCCAAACCACGCTCGTCGGTCCGCACGATCAGTTGCACCTGGTCGTCGGACGCTGCGATGGAACGCACGGCATCGGCTGTGCCATCGGGCGAGTTGTCGTCGACGACCAGAATATCGGCTTCGGGCAGCGCACGCCGAAGTCGATCGACCATCGGATCGACATTGACGACTTCGTTGTAGGTGCAAACACCCACCAGGATGCGCGGCGGAGAATTCAATGGAAACGTGATAACCACACGGTACAAAACGAACGCGTAACACACTGACGGTCGGAATCGAAATCGTCCACTACCCCGAAATCCAATTTAGATGACGCACCAGTGTTTATCACAGCTTGATCTTAGGGTAGTGGATGTTGTTAGAGATCCTCCGAGTCGGGGATCTTTCACAAGATCCGCCACGGCGAACGCTAGTTCTTAGTCGGGACAAAGTACTCGTGCTGAAATCAGAAATTGACCTTTGATACAAGCTCGACGCGCAAGCGAGTGAATCCCTGGTAAAACCCAC
>JABDKS010000309.1 GCA_013002105.1 Pirellulaceae bacterium
TCGTCCCGACTGATTTGCAGCAACTCGAGCCCATGCAGATGAAACCGCACCAATATCTTCGCCGGCCAATCGGCGGCGATCCGCTGGATAGTCGCAGTATCGATTCCGAACGGACAGCGAATATCGATGATGGTCGCATCTCGCCCGTGCGCAATTTGCAGGTTTGTCTCTTTGCGTTTCGCGACCGCACGCAGAATGGAAGTTTGAACTTCATGGCTGCCCGTTTTATCCACGCCGTGAAGATCGGCTACGGAAACGATCCATCGGGTTGGAATTTCAACACCTTCACGGCGCGTGAGCCGCCCTCGGACAGTGGCCTGTTTGCCATCAAGCGTTCGCGCGGCCTCCCGTAGTTCCGGGCTGCTGACGAAATCCAATTCCCACGTGATGTTGTTCGCCGTGATTGTGGTGCCGGTCGTTTCGCCGCCGATGGCAACGATACCGCTGCGAACCGTTCCCACCACCACGACGCTGACAGAATCCTGAACACCAGGCTGGCGCAGAGCCGCATCGGTGACCGTGCCTGACCAGCCGGCCTGTGCTGAGACGTTCGATGACTAAGTCACCCAATAGATTACCGCTATCAACAGATAGCTGTTTGAACGTGTGATATTCATTCTTGCCTTTTTTGAACACAGCGTGTGTCGCGCAGATTGCGTTGAAGAGCAATCAGACCGCGGCCTGGGGCGCTTCGTCGACCAGCGTGAAGTACAGCGTCAACAACATCGAAGCGACCAGGTAGACAATCATGACGGTTGTGGCGCCGGCCAAGTAGCTCTCGATACCAAACCAGGTACCGCTTTGCAAAATGATCCCAATCCCAAGCGTTAGCCGGACCAGTTCGATTGGAATCGCCAGTGTGCGACGATCCATCAGCGTGGTAAAGGAAAAGATCGTCACGAACAAAAATCCAGCGTACCAGGCGACTTGAGTCGCGCTGAGCGAACCGAAACTGATCAACAGGTGGTACACCATCAGATTCGCGATCACGAATTGGAACCACGACCACGATTTCAGAAACGCCGAGGCATACGGTTCGTACTTTATCCGGTCATAAACACCGGGCAGCTCGATCGGATATTCAACTTTCACGTCGTCGGGCCGCCATCCCAGCGGCATGAACCAAATTCGCAACTTGTCCCACCAACTATGCGCGTGCCAGGCATCTTTGCAGAGCTTCCACGCATGCATCCAGTTGATGATGATCGGATTCCAAGTGTTGGCCGGTGTCAGTGTTCCGTAGATCGGTGGCTCCTCTGACAATTCTTGCTGAAAGGTTCCAAACAGCTTGTCCCAGACGATAAAGACCTGAGACAGATTCTTATCCAAGTAGATTTCGTTGATCGCGTGATGGACCCGATGGTGCGACGGCGTCACGATGATGTGTTCCAGGAAACCCATGTGACCGATCAGCCGAGTGTGGTACCAAAACTGCGCAAACAGATGCAGCGGTGCAACGACGGCGATAATCTTGGGCGGGACTCCCAGAATGGCCAGCGGGATGTACAGAAAGAAATAGATGCCGACGATCGCGGAAATCTCCTGCCGCAGTGCGCAGGACAGATTGAACTCTTCGCTGCTGTGGTGAACCACATGCCGGTTCCAAAACAGATTGACCGAGTGGTTGAACCGATGCGACCAATACCCTGCGAAGTCAATTCCGATGAATGCCAATACGTACAACAGTACGGATGACTGAATATCAAAAATCCCCAGCCGGGCTTCCATCCACTGGTAGCTGACGATCACGACGCTCAGGCCCAGCAAACTGGTCAGCGTGTTGGTCATTCCCGAACTCAAACTGGAAATGACATCCATCCCGCGATTGATATGTTTGCCCATCATTCGGGCCGCGATCTGTTCGATGATGATCAGAACGACAAAGCCGGGAATCGCGTAGCTCAGCGCGGTTGCGTACGCTTCCATCGCATCAATCCTGTTGTACGTGCCAGACAGACCAGTCGCGTCGAGCGGGGAACGATCTTGTGCATCGATTTGCCCGGCGATGAAGTCGCATGGATGATCTTCAAGTATGCATGTGCCGACGCAGAATCTTAACCCCTAATCAACCAATCGGTTGTATCGCGGCAATTTGGCGCAGCCACCTAATCAGTTCCTCAATCCCGGTTCGCTCGTTCGTGTCATGTCGGCCCGTGGTCTCGCATATTTGGTCTCGCAAATTTGTAAGTCAGACACAACGTCGGTGTCAAACTCTTATTTGGCTTGAATAATGTTCCCGCGGCATGCGAACGCTTCCCAACATAAAGTTGACTGAACGAACTCACTACGACGCAGCAATTGGGTGTCGAAGTAGTGGCTTGGCTACAGTCGCGCAAACACCCAGTATTAGGAGCGACAAACTACTCCAACGTGGATTGCTCGTTCATGCCTGCTCGACAGAACATGAATTGATTGATCAAAGCGTTCGCCCGACTTGCTACTGGTTCTTGGGCAGCAACCCGCGGCTTGGTTCCAGCCTGGTGATTCGCTGATCGAGCGCGAGGATCTCCTCGCCCATCCGGTCCACCTTTGCTTCGATGTAGTGCAGCAACGTTGTAAAGTTATCCGGGTTTTGGATAATCACAGCGTTCAGTTTTGCCAATTCGTACTTTAGCTTTCGCCGCTCGACTTCCAAGCCGCTGATCATCCCTTCCCGGTACATCTTCTCGGCTGAAGCCAAGCTGATTCTTGCCAGCCGGATCTTCTCTTCGGCGTGTTTCAGTTGAACCCGTTCGGATCCACCGATCGAAGCGGCGACGGCGGCGTCGTACTGTTCTTTTGCAACGGCCAAGTTTGATCTCAGGCGTTCAATGGTGATCACCGGAACGGATCGCGGGATCTCTTGATTCATTTCCAAACCGATCCGGAGTTCGGCTTCGGCCAGCTGCATTCGAGTTTCCGCGTAGCGAACGCTCAACTGGTACTGAGTGGCTGCCGCGCTCTGTCCGGTCTCCTGCGCTTGGCAAGTTGCGACTATGCAAATGGGCATCGTCCCCACGCAAAACAACAAGCAAATTCTCTGAATGGTGGTTTTTAGCAGTGACATCTTTCGCCTCATCAGATTGTGCGTAGCCGCTCAGGTGCGACAAACTGGCTCGGATTCTTGCGCCAATGCTTAGCATTTGACTAGGGAATTGGGTAGCAACAGGCGTGCCGACAAGAGATTTCGGTGCGATACAAAATCCCAATCGACGACCCGACTGCGGGCCGGAGCAGTGCCGGAGCTGAGAAAACCCGTCAATCAGGGCTGTGTTTGAGCTTGCTGGCCAGGCGTGTGACCCTGCCGGGTGGCTTGGGCGGGCACCGCGATAGACTCCAGGGGACGACGAATCTAGACTGAATGGGTTGATATTCAGACTAGATTTTCGAGTCGTTCCCAGAGGAGACGCTCAAATGTTTCGTGCCGCAATTTTCGGTTCTCTCGCGCTAGCCGCCTTCAGCTGCAATTTGTTGG
>JABDKS010000322.1 GCA_013002105.1 Pirellulaceae bacterium
TAGCCCGACTGTGCAAGCAACCATTCGAGTCGATCTGGATCGAACGAACGATGTCTCCATGAGCCAAACGATAACTACGATCCAAAACAAACCAACAACATGACCAACCATCGGGCTTCATCACGCAGCAGCGTGATGGCTACTTTTTTTGCAACTCTAGACACAAAACTTTTTCGTCACCTCGCACCAACACTTTGTCGCCTACGACAATCGGTGCTGCCCAACACGGATAATTCAACGCGGGCCGATTACCCTCGGCGGTTTGCAACTCCCATTCGTTGACCACTTCCATCTCCTCGACATTCGCCTTGATCACCTGCATCAGGCCCCGCTCCTCCAAAACCAACAGGTGATCTCCGACCTGGGTCACAGCGGATCGAATCCGACGCGAATCACTCCATTTCACTTTACCCGTCATCCATTCGATGCAGCGAAAGTCACTATCGGGTGCGTTGCGACCGCTGCAACCAAACACGTGACCATCGGTCAACACCGGCGTTGACCAGTGAACTCGCATGGCTTGCCGACGACGATCACGCGGCGGATCTTGCCAGATCACGTCGGCCGATTCCCCGGTGACTTTCAACAACACACTTCCCACTGCATAGCATTCGCTGATGAACACGTGATCGTCGTGCACGATCGGGACCATCGCATTGACACTTTCTAAAATCTCCGCCCGATGATCAAAACTCCAACGCACGGTCCCGGTCGTCGGATTCAACGCGGACAACCTGTTCCGCCCAAACAACAAAACCAGTGTTTCGCCGTCAATTTCAATCGGGCGCGGGCTCGAATAACTTGCCAAGTCATCGCCGCCCCGCCATTTTTCACTACCGTTGTGGCGATCAAACGCGACCAGTGCGGATCCATTGGGCGAGACCCGATCCAGCCGCCCCGGAGCAATCGCTTGATCGCCGGGCGGACTCCCGCCCACCATGACGATCACCAGATCTCCCAAGACAAGCGGCGACCCGCCAACACCAAAGAAATTTTGCACCACGCCGTAGCGTTGGGAAGTATCCACCGTCCAGATCAGCCTGCCATCGGCGATGTCACGACAAGTCAGTTGACCGCCAACGCCCATCGTATAAATCCGGTCTTTGGTCAACGAAGCACTGCTGCGCGGCCCCGATTCGTAACCGTACATGTCCCGATAGTTCAACGGCTGTGATTGAGACCACTTCGTCTGTCCATCGCGCAGATCAATACACCGTAGGCGTTCCTCCGCGGCATTATCGCTGGCATCAAAATGGTAGTAATTGGTTTGATCGACGGTTCCCATGCCATACCCCAGGCCAACATCAAGGGACCACAAAAACGTCGGCTGTTTCGTCCAATCGACACCCGGAACGGCATCCGCCACCGAATCGTATTGACGACCCAAAAATCGGGGCCACAAAAATGCGTCGGATTCGCGAACTGGATCAGTGATCTCTGTGTCGTCCCCCTGTGTCGGTTCCTGGGCGACAACACACAAATCGACAAACGGAATGTCGCAAAAAGCCGACAAAAGCGTCAGAGCAACGATCAGCGACAGCAAGAATTGGCGTAACATCTACGACAGCGTTCCTTGTCATGAACAGGAAAGAATGCAACATCGCTCGCACACGTGACAAACAGCGATAGCACACCATTTGCTCGATGCAGGATACGATCGGCAGAGGACTTCGATTTGCAGAGGACTTCGATTTGCAAAGGACTATGATCTGCAAACGACGAAGTCTACCAGATGGCTGATCGGGGCAATCCACTGCACTCTCTGTTGAAAACGATTCCACCCGCTCGCTATGCACAGAGAACCGGACCATGGCTGACCTTTTTATCAACACTCGATTGACGATCGCTGATAGCGAACTGGAGATTCTCAGCGCACGGAGCAGTGGTCCTGGCGGCCAAAATGTCAACAAAGTCAATTCGAAAGTCACGTTACGTTGGTCGCCGCGGCAGTGTCCGGGCCTGAGCGAAGCCTGGCGACGACGATTTGTGACGCGGTACGCCAATCGAATTAACCGCGAAGGACAATTGGTGCTACACAGTGACAAGCACCGTGATCGTCCACGAAACTTGACAGATGTCCGACAAAAACTCAGGGACATGCTGGTGGAAACGCAATCGCCACCGAAAAAAAGAAAACCGACCCGTCCGACGAAGGGGAGTCAACGGCGTCGGTTGGAAAACAAGGCAAAGCAGTCTCAAAAAAAGCAGAATCGGCGCAAGGACAGGCGATTCGATTAACGCATCTGTGGGTTTGCCCCCCATGTCCGGCAAAAAGTCAATCCTTCACCTAAAAAAACTCGCTGGTATACTCTCTTTAGGGCGTGACACCGACGCGATACTTCACGCAGCATCCTGGCGAATCACCCACGGGTTGTTCCAACGCTGCGTGACCCCGTGCGTCGCCGTCAACTCTCGAATACCTATACCTGCTTTTCTGCGACGATTTGATAGATGAAGCGACAGATGCACTTGGACGACTTGCTGGCCAAATGGGAATTTAACCCATCGACCTTGAACGTACGTCTCGTCAAAGGCAAAGATGGTCGCGACGTGCTGCAAATGCGTGTTGACATGGGAATCCTGCAACTCGAAACAACGGGCCGCCCCGACGGCGAACAGATCAACCAGTGCGAGACTTATCTAGAGTTCTTGCAGAACAAGGCGCTCAGCGAACCGGACTACGTGCTTACCGACGAAGAATGTAATGAAGTCGATCGCGAGTTCATGCAATTCTATCATCGACGTATCTGCTGGCTGCGTTTGCAGTATTACCACCGTGCCGTGATGGACGCCGACCACACGCTTCGGTTGATGGACCTATGCGAACAGGCCAGCAATGACGAAGAATGGAACGGCACCCACGAACAATACCGTCCGTTTGTACTTTTTCACCGAACGCAGGCCGCTGCATTGGGGGCACTCGAAGAAAGCTCGGGCGAAGAAGCAGTACAGGCGATCAACACCGGACTGGAAACCATGCGACGATTTTTTATCAAGCATGAAGCCGAGGAACACTACGACTCCGATGAACTGGTCGTCCGGCTAACGGAGCTTCGTGAATCGCTCCGCAGTGAGTACGAAGTCGGCCAGACGCTGAAAGAACAACTTTCGGCTGCGGTAGAAAAAGAGCAATACGAACTGGCTGCTCAATTGCGTGATGAATTGAGCCGACGCGAAATGAATTAACTCGGACGACGTGTTCGCTGAGAACACACGCCGACTATTGCAGTCGCAACAGTGCGTTGTCTCGCTGGGTCAACGGAATCGGCACGGATTTTCCTTGCTGCTGGTGTGACGCAAACACCGCGCAGATCATCTCCACCGTCATCGCCGCTTCATGGACGTTACACAGTGGTTGCCGATCATCGCGAATCGATTCGATCAGATCGCGTGCGGCAATCTCGTGATGACTCACCGCATCGAAAAGTCCATCGATCGTTTCGGGGGCGCCGGCGCCAGTTGAATGGATCGGCACCCAAGCACGACCTTTGTGTGAAATCGCGAACGGATTACCGGCAATCCAATGTGCTAGCGGGTCGCGATCGATTTTGATGTCAATGACACCTTCGCTGCCAATCAACTGCAAACCGAACCCCTGATTCGCCGTTTCGTCATTCGCGATTGAATCAAAGTACGCCACGGGCCAACGCGGCATTTCAAATCGTGCGTGTATCTCGTCACCCGCTAGTGGCCCCAACGCTTCGTTACCCTCAACAACATCGGACTTCGTTACCGATCGGCCTCCCGTTTTGATGATCGCCGAACAACTTCGCGGCGGTCCGCCGAAATAGTGGAACAGGTTGAAAATGTGACAGCCCAAAACCCAAAGGTCTTCCCCGCCACCGCGCCGGTCGCCTTTGCCGCGCCCGCGAATTTCCAGTGGTTTTCCCAACGTGCCACTGTCGATCATTTTGTCGATCGCTGCCAGCGTCGGGTGATAACGATTCCGGTGCGCAACGGCTAGTTTCACGTTTCGCTGCGTGCACGCGGCAACAATCTCATCCGATTCACTCGGTGTACGGCAAAAGGGCTTTTCGCAGTACACACCCCGTGCACCGGCCTGGATCGCCGCCATCGTCATCGCGTGATGTTGATCGGGGTGCCGTGGGCAAACAGCGACGATATCGGGTTTCGACCGCATAAGCATTTCACGGTAATCCAAAAACCCACTGGTCAATTTCAGCTTCCGTTTCGCATTCTCCAGCCCCGCCACATTCGCATCGGCAACCGCAACAATCTGTGCCTCCTCGGGCAGCCGCAGCCAAACCGTGTCCAGACCGTGCCCGAAGTTGCCGCGTTGAGTATGCCCGATGACGGCGACTCGCATCTTGGCGTTTGACTCGGATGGATCGCCGGCCGCACACTGCGACGTTTGGTTGATCTGAGCGGACGCGGCCGCCGCAGCGACGCTCAGAAAAGTACGACGTTTCATGCGTGTTGTCCTTGGGTGATTGGAGACTTCATTAGCGAGACACGCGAGCCATCGCACGCTATTCTACGACAGTCGCCTCCTGACCACACTCACCGTAGGGACTTATCGTGACCAAATCATCGCACTCCCGACGTGTCGCTTTTCTGATGGGCATAGTGCTGATCGTGTCAATCGGATGCGATCGATCATCCAGCACATCGACACCCTCTGCCTCGTCGGCTCAGTCCGCACCCACCACGGATCAATCATCCAGTCAAACCGACGGAACAAAAAAACACTTTGATTTTTCGATCCCCTCTTTCCCACCCCGGCCGTTGATATGGATCGATGACTTTCAGGCAGCCGCAGACGAATCAGGCATGGACAACGAGCTCACCCAGGATGAGTCTGACGCGAGAGAATTGGTTGACTTTGCTGACCGGCTGAAATCGGGTGGCGAATACGATGAAGCCCAACGCGGATATCGCGGTGCCATGCAACTCGATCCGAATTGGGCATACCCCGTTTATCAGTTGGCCTGCAACTATGAATTGTCGGGCGATCACAACGCCGCGGTTGCGGAATTCAAACGGGCCATCGAGTTGGGATTTGATGATTTCCCCACGGCGCTCGGTGATGACGAATTGGGACGGATTCGAGACCGTTTGGAGTTCAACTCGGAGCTTTCGCAAATCCGTGATCGCTACCTGCAAACTTCCAAGTCGCGTATCGGTCAACCCATCGCCATCCAACCCGACGGGGAGCGTCCACCCGGCGGATGGCCCGTCATCTTAATGCTACATG
>JABDKS010000344.1 GCA_013002105.1 Pirellulaceae bacterium
GCTTCAAACGAGGCATCAACCAATCGAGAAAGCGATCTGGATTGACACCGGGCAGACGAATCGCCAGCGGATTGGCCCGCCAGGACCGACCGTCGACCGATCCCGATACAACAGCCGGATCGATCGGGACCGTCGGTTCCAGGCCCGCCTGCAAACGAACCAGGCCTTTCTCTTTTGCGTCGGCCACGAATCGGGCGACAGACTCGGGCGAAACGTAATCGGGTGCAAACTGGCGAGAACACTCCTGCGTTACTTCCGGGAGCCCTCGCCCTCCATCAAACATCCGCAGAATCGCGAACTCACGTTCGCTGAAATAGAAGTACGCGCGTGATAGCGGATCCTTCAAAACCCAAAAAAACTGCCTGCCCATCTGAATCCGGCGTCGAATCAAGTCACTGCGCAGCGTAAGCCGCGGCGTGGTGACTAAGTCGATGGTGGCGGCATTACTCATAGCACACTATTGCAGGTGACTGTAGGCGTGAGGACGTAAACCGGCGAGCCTATTCCTCGTGGGTCGACCGCAACTGCACGTGCATCCCCGGCAACAGATCTTCGTTGGGATTATCAAACTCCACCAAAATGCGAACCTGACCATTGATCGGATTGATCTCGCTACTGACAAATACCAAGCGTCCTTCGCGAGTGACGTTGCTGCTTTTGCCGCGACTCAAGCGGACCCGCTTGCGTTGTCGCAGCTGCGTCGCCAAGTCGGCATCGATATAACCCTCGGCGCGCAACCGATCTAGTCGGACGACGCGAACAATTGGATCGCCCGGCTTGACCCATTCGCCACTTTGCCGGTATCGCTCCATGATCACACCGTCGAGCGGCGAGACGATTTGATGTTGTTGGACCATCACCTCGGACAAATCCTTTGCAAACTGCTTTGCTTGGACCTCCAGTGCGACCACGGCTTTCTCGGTTGTCGCCTGTCGCAACAATACATCCGCTTGTTCAATTCTCAGTGTGTGCAAGCTGGATGCTATCACCTCGCTCTTCGCCTTCATTTGGTCGATGCTTTGTTCAAAGCTCGCTTGCCTGGTCTCCAATTGTCGCTGTTCAAAGGCTAGACGCAGTCCTTCGATTTCCGACTTCGACACGCTGTCAACAAACTTACCACGTGCTTCACTCGCCCGATCCCATTCGCTTTTGGCGACTCCCTCGGCCTTCATGGATGCTCGTACACGAACATCATTTTGCGCGGTACGATGTGCAATATCTCGCAGCAGCTTTTGTTGCTCGGCAAGCCTTTGTTCCTGAGCCAAGTCTTTCTTGGCCAACTCATCTGCCAAATAGTTTTCTGCCCGAGCGGATGCAATGGCCAGTTCGGTGGCGGCCAAGTTTGACTGCACCTGAATCTGTCGATCGTCCAGCTTGCCAATCACGTCCCCTCGCTTGACTCGGTCGCCTTCGCGAACGTGCAGCGACTCCAATGCACCCATTTCTCTGGCCGGCACATCCACTTGATCAATCAGTGTGATGACCAAATCATCGATGATGATCGGCTCCTGGGCCCCCCCGATATCTGGCGAGAACACAACGACGATCCCAACGCAATAGACACAAGCGATCCGATAAAACGTCTTCATTCGATTTTTCAATTCCAGAGGTCTCCTATCCAACTCTGCTGCCGTACCAATTGAATGATGCTGCGGAACCAAACAAATCCCAAGGCCCGCTTGCCACAATGCAATTCGGCATGAACGGTCGCGACAACACGAAATTCGTCCGCACCGTCGATCGCGACTGGCACGACTGCTCGCACAATCGGTTATCCATTTTGTGACAGCATCGCGACGTCGGAGACTCGCTCCACGGTTGCTTGGTAGTCGATGTCCGCTCCGGATCGGAGTCGAAATTCGCATCGACACGGCTGTACCGTTTGCTGCCGCAAAACGTATTGACTGTTTTGTTCGGGAATATCCAATTCCAACGCCCAACCCTCATTTGGTGCGATCACGTCGACCAAGTATTCACCGTGTGCTACCGGTCGCCGCTGCAATGCCTTTTCGATATCCCAGCGGTTGACGAGACCGTCGATTGAACTGACCAAAGTCAAACTGTCTTGCTGTTGCTGCACCAACGCTAGTTGCTTCCGCAAACCGTCGATTTTGCTTTGCAACACCTTCTCGTCCGCGGCCGCTACTCCTGCGCCAGCGAGATCGCGTCCTTGACTACGCACGTTGGACGAAAACGCAATCGAAACCACTGCGAGTTGCGTCTGTGCCGTCGCCAGATCGCCTTCGATACTTTGCTGCAGGCGATCCAATTCAGGACTTCGTAACCGCACCAACACGTCGCCTCGTTCCACCGCCTGCCCATCACGCACCAGGACCTCCACGATCATCGCATCCACCGGCGAAAAGATTCGCTGCTGCCTCGCCGCGGTCAGGTGTCCATCCACCGGGATCGTCAGTTCAGCGGGAACGAAATAGAGCAACAGGCCACTTATCAAAACAAACGCGCCAGCCGTGAGCCATTTGGTACTGCCAGCCATCACGGCGAATCGACGGGCCAATAGTTGGAGGCTCATTCGTGTCCAAACGGCCTCGTCACGTAACAACGCCAACCGCACCGCTGCAGTCGCGGGCTCAGTAATCGTTGCAAACGGACGTTTGGATTCGTCGGACTCAATGCGAAAATTTTCCATCACGATCGCAGCAATCGTCTGCTTTGTCTTGGACTCCTTACCCGAACTCCGTGCGTCGGAAATCGATTCAATCTGAATCGACTTGGCATTGGCTACCAACAGGTACCGATCCAGCGATTGTTGGATTCGTTTCTCTAAGGGGACTGGTGCACCAACGGTAAAGGAAAACGATTTATGTTGTTCCAAGACACTCTTGACCAAATCCTCGAGCAGTCGAACTTGCTGCGCACGTCGATCGACCAAAGGCTGCGTCGAGGATGCGATTAATTCGTAGCCACGTTTGCTTGATCGCAGCAGACAGACGCGGTCATCCATCGTCGCTTGCGAGATCGCGTCGGTGATCGCCGCCGCCGATTCACGCAATGTCACGCCATCGTACATTCGGCGCAACCAACGATCATGGACAGTTTGTGCGTCAACTTGTGATTTCAGTGATACGAATTGATCACGCAGATAAACGGTCGCCGTTAACTCCAGGACGGCTTCGGCAAGCTCGCACAACGCTCGGCCCACATTCGCTTCGGCCGGCTGTTCCAACTGCACCCAAAGCCCGATACGCTCTGAATGACTGATTCGCTCGCTGGCAGTCAAATGCAGCGGGTCGGCCCAAGTCGCAATCGGTGCCGCTGATTCGACATCGACTCCGGGCGTGGACCGATCGTGCGAACTCGCTGGCGTGAACACCCCGATACCGCTGTGCGCCAAATCGGTCTGTGACTCCCGATCACTGATCCAAAGCGAACAGGCCGATCCGGACGATGCGGCCAATATCCCTTCGGTGGCTTCGGCGTAAATAACGTTTGCCGGGGCTTCGTGTCGACGCAAATGCTGCAGCCGTTCCACCAACGACTCACCATCTTTCCAGATGTGGTCGGCTAGGCGGATCGAGTCGGACATAGCAACTTTCGGTCGTTCGGCTTGCAACGCTCGCTGTCGCGCCGCGAGTCATCAGACTACGCCGACAAAGGCTGCGCTGTCGTGATGGTTCGGGAAATCTGGGCAAATCGCATCGGAAACGGAGGCAAAAACCAAGCTCTATCTTAGCTGGTCGACGCCAACTACCGCCGAGATAGGCCGAGTTTCACAACTTTACCGCCAGCCCGCAAATTCTTCCCAGATTAACTGATTTCCACTAGGCCGACTTTACGAATAAGTAAAGCAGAGAGCTTTAGGAAGGTTTTGCGGATTGTGGTGCGCACCGACGATTCGCAACGCGGGACACCCTGGGTGCCCCATCAGGCCGCCGGCTTTGGATTCGAATCTTTGCATGTTACCTACCACACGACCGCAGCAGCACAAACCGCGTCGCCCGAGCGACCGCGATTTGGTCACGCGCGATGGTGGTCTCATCGCACGACCCCGCGGATATCTGGGCATTGGCGGAACATCGGCAAGCCCTCGGTACGGCTCCGGCCCGAAAGTCGATGTCAACGATATCGTATGGACGGCTGGCTGCTTCTGCTCGGTTGCGTGATCTTCACCGTTGGCGGATGCAAGACCTATCACAACTTGCCGCAAACAATGGGCAACAACACGGACCTGATCGATTCGATCATGCGTGAAGTCGACCATGGCGCGCCGCCCGCCGATGCGATCGAGATCACGCAACCACCGATCACGCTCCGGACTCCAGAAGCGTTTGATAATGCCGGCTACCGGGACATGAGCCTGCAAGAAACCATTGCGATCGCGCTGACCAATTCGGAGATTCTGCGGGATTTGGGTGCGCGAGTGATTCGGTCGCCACAGAACGTGGTCACTGGTGAATCTAACGCCCTGACGCAGACCGATCCGCAATTTGGAATCGAAGCTGCGTTGTCAGCCTTCGATACTCAGTTCTACGCATTTGGAAAATGGCAAAACAACGACCGTCGTTTCAATAACCGGTTCTTTGGAGGTGGTGCGACGGCGTTCAAACAAGACACGCACGATTATGTTCTTCAGCTCAGTAAACGAACTCCGACCGGGGCGCAGTTCGCAGTTCGCAGTGTGATCGATTACGACGCAAACAACGCGACTGGCAATTTGATCGATAGCGCCTGGCAGGCTCAATTGCATGCCGAGGCGAGGCAACCATTGCTGCAGGGAGCGGGATTGACGTTCAATCGTATTGCCGGCCCCGGTGCGACGCCTGGGGCTTACAACGGCGTATTAATCGCAAAAGTCAACAGCGACATATCCAATGCCAAGTTTGAACAGAATGTTCGCGATTACATCAGCGACGTCGTCAATGCTTATTGGGATTTATATTTTGCCTATCGTGACTTGGACGCTAAACGCGAAGCGTTCGAGCGAAGTCGAACGACGTGGCAAAGCTACGAAGCACAGAAGTCGAGTGACCGAAAATCGGGCGCCGCGGAAGCCCTGGCACGGGAACAATTTTATCGTTTCGAGGCAGAACTGCAGGATGCGATTGCTGGCAAACTGTCACAACGCACACAAGTCAACAATTCATCGTCGGGCGGAACATTCGCTGGGATCGGCGGTGTTCAGGCAAGTGAACGTCGACTACGTCTCTTGGTCGGGATGCCGATCACAGATGGCATGCTGCTGCGTCCGACGGACGAACCGTCATCGGCACCGCTGATCTTTGACTGGGATTCGATATCCGCCGAAGCGATTCGGTTGCGTACTGAACTTCAGCAACAAAGATTGCTCGTTCAACGTCGCCGCATGGAGTTGATCGCTGCGAAAAACTTCTTGATGCCTTCGTTGGACCTGGTCAGCATCTATCGCGTCCGCGGCTTGGACAAACAACTCGCAGGCCACAACTCAGCGTTTGGAGAATTGGGCACGCTCGATTATCAGGAGTACGAAGCGAGTCTGGAATTGAAGATGCCGGTTGGTTTTCGACAGGGACATTTGGCGGTTCGCCACGCCAAAATTCAGTTGGCACGCGACCAAGCGTTACTGCGCGAGCAGGAACGTCAGATCCTGCATGACTTAACGGCGGTGGTTGCCGATTGCGACCGCGCGTACATCCAGATGCAAACCAACTTGAACCGCTACTTGGCGGCCAGTGACGCTTTCGAAACGCTCGAAGCAAGCCGCAGCGCGGGATTACCCGTCAATCTGGAACAAATGCTCGACGCCCAACGCCGCGTCAGCGAATCCCAAACACGCTACTTTCAGTCACTTGCGGAGTATACGGTCGCGTCGAAGAACGTTCAGTACGAGAAGGGAACGTTGCTGGAGACCACCAATCTCTTTATCGCAGGCGGGGGAGGATCGATCAATTTTTCGTTACCAAGCCTTCCAGATGAATCAGCGACTTTGCCCAGCGAAGATTCGGACTCGGACGCGGGGGAGGCATCGATCGACGAAGTCCTGTCGCCCGACGTCGAATCACTCGACCAAGAACTACCTGCACCTCGCGTCCCGCGAGCTTCCAGGTCTCCGCGGACAACAGCAAGATGTACCGCTGTCACAAGCACCAATCGTCGTCAACCAACCACCACCAAACAAACTGCCACGGAACAAACCGCCACCCATCCAACCAACGGCTCAAGAAACCAGTCGGCGACTGGTCGCTCGCAGGATTCGCCAAGTAGCGCATTGGAGCCACCTGTGCGACTCCATTCCAGCGCGACCGTCGCTGACGAAGTGCCCGCCCTGACCGAGGAACTACCGCCGAGCCTGATTGCGCCGGCAAGCTACCTGCAAGAGGTTTCGCTGGAATCGCTCGGCCAGTGAACGAGAACTTTCGGCCCGATTTGTCCGCCACCACTGTTGGCTGACTCTGATCTAAAGCACGTCAATTCCTGGACGCGGGTCGACCGTAGGCCAGCAGCCGTCCGGGCGGAATTTTGTCAGGACAGTTCCGCTCACAAAATTTCTTGAACTGCCATTTCGCAGAACCCAATCCTATATCTCGTTATTTGCGTTGACCAAAGCCAAGTGAATTGCAGTATTGCGAATGGGCATTACGATGACTCGTCGCAAGCTCGCGATCGTGCCTACCGTGCACTTGATCGGTCGCTATCGTTGTAATGTTGTTACACCCGTCACTTCCTGCGCGCACCAGCAAAAAAACATGTCGGCAGACCAACTGATCCAGCGTTGTCACCAATTCGCACAACTGCCCGACGATACCGTTGCGGACGCCGACTCGCTGATCGGATTCTTCCAACTATTTCGGCCCGATGGACGCGGTATTGAAGGGCTATTTGACGATCTATCGTGCGGAGCAGATCTTCACGCACGACTGGACGAATTGGAGGTCGCAGCGCGTGAAGATCGCCGGCCTCAGGGTGGACTTGATGCGTATTTTATTGTCCGACGTCCACATATCCTCAGTGCTGAGTCGGTTGAGCGGCTTGCGAAACAATGGCTAAGTAAACTGCTGGAACTTGCCATCGAGTTAGGCGATACGAACGTTGCAGAGCTATTGCAGTCCATGCCAACGATCCGAATCCTCGAAGGTCACCCGCCGAAAAACCCGAAAATCGAAGCGGAGAAATCCGATCTACTGAGAGCCTTCCAAGAACGAATCCCGAAGTGGTGCGAACAGTTCGCTGACGCGGACGAACACGCCGAGGCACTTCGTCCGGCCTACTATTTCAATACCTGCGACCCGATGGTGCGTGACTATTTGATGTGGCCGCTGTACGCGCCAGTCGTCGAAGTCCGCGAACCGTTCGCCGCCTACTTTGAACTCTGGAAACATCGGGTTAAATACCGAATCTTTAACGATCACCAGATCGATCTCTACCTGCCGCGTCAGTTCGCGTCGCCGCAATGACAGACCGCCGACCGCATCATCTTTTCGCTTAACCCCATCCCATCGATTCGGTTACACTGCTGGCAGACTTTATTTGACCTCCGTGGAGACGATCGATGAGACGATGTTTTGCTGCGTGTTCTTTGTTTGTGTTGTTC
>JABDKS010000358.1 GCA_013002105.1 Pirellulaceae bacterium
GGCGGCGCGGGACCCAAGCTTCCAGAAAATTGCCTCGCCACGTTTGCAGAAACGTTGCGACAGGGATATGCGATGTTGGAGATCGATCCACGCGTGACTCGCGACGGTCAAATCGTGATCCACCACGACGCAACACTCGACCGAACGACCAATGGACACGGATCTATCCGGCAACGAACGCTTGCCGAACTGAAGGAGTTGCGTCTGAAAGACGTTGACGGTGAGGTTACCAACCATCAGATCCCAACGCTAAGTGAAGTATTCCGGTGGGCAAAAGGCAAAGCGATTCTTGTCATCGACGCAAAAGATCTCTCGATCGCCCAGCGGGTCCAACAGATCGAGCAGCACGGAGCCGAATCTTATGCCATCGTGATTGCCGGAGGCATCAATACAGCGCAGGAGTGCTACGAGCTGAATACGAACATCATGATGGAAGTATTCATCTCGGACCAGAAAAGGTTTGATGACTTCGACGCCTCGGGCATTCGTTGGAGTAATATCATCGCATTTGTCGGGCATGAACCAACGAACGATGCCAAGCTACTGCGATTGCTTCACGAGAAAGGCGTATCGACCATAGCCGGCACCTCAAGAAATCTCGATCGCGATCTGGCTCGACAATCGGATCGGGATCAGGACCTGGAGTCGAAGTACCACGAACTGCTCGAACGTGGTATCGATCTGATCGAAACCGATTTGCCACGTCGGGTCTGGCCCATGTTGTATCGCGACATTGCCGTTCCAGCATCGAAGTCGGATTGGTTTCGATAGATGAGAGCCGTCGATTGGATACGGCTTTCGTTGCACACGTCTTTTCGCGACCGGGCCGGCTAGCGACGGCGTGATTGTACGGATTCACGCATCGTGATCCCAACAAACTCTCGGAGCCTTAGTTGCACACCAGTTCAACCATCGCCACTTTTCGCTAGCCGTTGGGCGATAGCTCCGAATGTTTTCGTGAGGAACTGCGGCTATCGCCGTTCGGCTATCGGGCGGGGTGAAAAACAGGCACAGGAATCGCAATAATGCAAAATGGGCTCGATCAAATCGGGTACGCGCATGTTTTCCATCTTGGTTCTCCACACGACATTCATCCCGCCGATGAATACGCTGTTTCCAACGGTGGGCAGGAGTGGTTTTTCGATTACGACTCTGTCCGCTGAGCGTGGTCTTCTTCGTAACGCTGGAGCTTGTCGGAGATACGCCGAGAGATTCGCTCGATTGAGTGCGTTGATTGACTCGGAAAAACAGGCAACTGCTCGACCGGAACGCCCATCCGCGCTAGCGTGAATCGCCACTGATCGGCATCTTTGGAGTTCGCCAGAATGGGCGACGGGCGGCGAAGAAACAGTTCGCGAATCCGTGGTACGACGGACGACGCACGCGGTCCCAAACGAATCAGCGCCTCGCAAATGCTGTCGACCAGAGGACGTCGCTCGCGCCAATTGGGTAATTCGAGCGCGCTGTCGAGTGCTGCTTCCAGCGCGGGAATCGCCCGCTCAGGTCCGAGATCAGCCAACGTCGCGATGAACGGTGCGGCCTGTCGATAGATCTCCGGTGTGTTCCAAATTCGAATGTGCTCTGCAGTCGGTTCGGCAAACGTACCCGGTGGCAAATTTGATAGCCGTTCTGCCAGCCAATGCCGCAGACTGGCGGACGTGTGGTCCATTACGATCCGCTTGGCGTAAGCCTCCTGCATTGCCTGAGGCGTCTTGTGTTTCGAGAAAACATTCTTTATCTGATCATCAATCTCTTTGACGCGGTCGTCCGCAACAATTCGTACGATTAGCGCGTGGTCGCTCTCCGTCGCATCAAAGAAAAACAGCCCGAGGAATCGTCGCGCAAGGTCCAGACGAGCTGCCGTCGCCGCAGGATCGTCAAGTGCTTGAATGGCTTGATCGCGTAACAGCGCGAGTGTCTCCGCGTCGCAACCTGGGGCTTCCAGATCGATGGCTGTTAACAGCGTGCGTTCCGGCTTCAGCGATCGCTGGCCAGACTCCAGAAGTTGCCGCCCAACGTGAAAGGAGGCGCCGGAGATGGTGCCGCCGCCGCAGTGTGTCCGAAAGCCAAAGTAGAACAGGTGGGCCGGCACAGCTTGCTTTCGATAGCTCTTACGAAATCGCACGGTGCCACTGCGATCGCGAATGGTGATCCGGCGAAGAGTGGACGTTTGGTGGTTGGATTGACTCTCGATGCGTAGGACCCAATCGGCGGCATCGGATCCGACTGGTGCGACCTTAATTAGTCGTTCGCGTCCGGCCAGCCGCATTGCCCAGTTTGCTTCGACCGCCTTGGCAGCCTCGATGAGGCCGCGTCCGCGGTGCGACTGAAGGAGCGGCGGATACGCACGTACGATCCGGCCTGGTTCGTTGGGGAAAAGACCGGTCGGGGCGTTGGCTTTCGCAGATACCAAGGCATACGCAGCAGTTTGCCCACCGTCGTCTTGCTTCGTTCGTCCGGCGGTCACTGATGTCACGCTTTGAACATGGTCTGAATCGAGCACCGCAAGGCACAGATAATCGCACTCCGGTGCGCCACGACGATTCGGCATCTCGAGTCGGACGTGACCGTCCAATTCGATGGCATGCTCATCGATCACATCAGGCAACGAATCCGCGTTATACGCCGTGAACGCTGCTGCACGAAACGGTTGCATCACTGCCCAGCCCAGCAGGATCGCCACACCAAATGCGACCACTGTGCCAGCGATGGACGTTGCTATCGGTAGGAGTCGGCGAATAACTGCTGTTGCCGCCAAGTAGACAAAAACTGTGGGGGCCACAGTGAGGACCAACCCCGGGACAATCAGCAGGAAATAACCAGCCACCACCAGCGTGGGCGCCGTTAATGCCACCGCCGCCAAAATGCCAACGATGATGAGTGCGTACTTCATCCGCGTATTCGCTAAAGGGATCAGTTCTTAGAGAGTACAACCGTCCCAATCGTGACAGTCGGAAGCCCATTGCGCCGACGACCAACCGCCGACATTCGGAAGATTAGCTCTCGGATAGTCGGTAAGTTGGACCTTTCTGCCACTTGCCAATGCTTCATCGGCAACCATCGGCACCCCGGTCGTTCATTGTGTCGCCACGGGGTTCGCAGTCGCGCGTTTCGATCGGTTTGCCGTCCCAGAAAAAGCCGGTCTGCATGAAGGTCCCGGATCGAAGGATTGGCACGAATTTTTGCCGCGGTGAGGTGATGGTCGTAATCGACGCGAACGAAACGGAATTGACGGTCGCGGAGTACGACAAACGAAGCCCTTGGATCGCTGTCGCGAGGTTGACCAACCGAACCCACACTACAGATGCATGGGCCTTGTGCCGTGTACCAGTCATCTCCAGCCTCGACAAAACTCAGGTAGCTCCATTGCGGTGTTTTTGAGTGCAGTCCGGCGAGATGGTTGTGACCGCAGAACGCGAGCGAAGCTGATTGTTCGATAACTCGATCAAGCTTCTCTGGAGTGAAGACGTCCTCGGGAAAGATCCAGTCGCTGAAATCGTTCGGCATGGCGTGAAAGAAGGCGATGTTATCGGCTCGTCGTTTAATGCAAGCCCGCCCGAGGATCTGCCGTGCAATCTGATCATGAGCCATTTCACCGCGAACCCAGTTCAGTTGTTCAAGAAGGAGTGGTGACCAGCACGGATCTTCCGCCGAGATCGCTGCAGCATCCCAGTCCCCTGTGACAATGGTTTCACAGTCTTTCAGCAAGTGGATGCAATCGACTGGGTTCGGGCCGTAACCGACGATGTCGCCAAGACACACGATCTGATCAATGCCCAGCGACTCAATCTTTTCCAAGACGGCCATCAGTGCTTCAACGTTGCCATGAATGTCGCTGATGATTGCTTTACTTGGCTGTCGTGCATCGGAATCGCAGTTCACTGAATTTCCTCCAAGACAGAACGCTGCATTCGATTCAGCTCGACTCCTGGCCGAACCGCTTGCACCATCGCGATCGCATCGGCCGCTGTCTGCACCCGCCCCGATACGAGCAAGACTGCCGCAGCGACCAGACCCGTTCGTCCATGACCTTGGGCGCAGTGAATCAGAACGGGCTTCGGCATTTGGATGATGTCGGTAACCAATTCACGAATCTGGTCCGAAGTCGCGGCTGAACCATCCAGCATCGGATAGCAGGTGTAGGAATCAATTTGCCAGCCAAGTTGTGGTTCCGTAAATTCGCATGTTAGATCGACCACCGAGGCAATTTCATTTGGTAGTTCATGGCCAAGCAGTCGTCTTGAAAGCACAAGATCATCGCCCAGCGAATTCGCTTTTGGTTCTCGTGAAAGCAAACGCATGAAGTGCCAGACAGCCGACGCGTATAGAACGTAAGGCAATACGAGAACCGTTCCAAGCATTGACCGTCGCCCATCAAAACGCTTGCCAAAGACTCCTGGTGCGGAATACAGGTAGGCAGCCGCAACCACCCCAAACGAAAACGCGGGGTAGAAGAGCAACCAAGACCACGGACCGCCACGAACCCCAGCCACGCCGATTGCGATCGCCAGCAATAAAAAGAGGAAACCGTATTTCACTTGGCCTCCGTCATGTCTGTGTCCGTGCGCTGCTAATCGCGTCATCTAGTTCCGATGGATGCTCCGCAGACCGTACCACAATCGTCACCGAAATGTCCGCGAAACGCAGTTCATTTGCGATCGGTCCGATCGCTGTTCCAAAATCGGAAACTGCCAACGGCCCGTAACCCGTCGCAAGCGTTGGCATAGAAATCGTATTCGCCCCCAGGTTGATCGCCATATCGAGCGCAGTGATGATAGTCTTGCGCACCAGTTGAACAGATGAATCGTAAAACGGGTCGATCGCAACGGCATGAAGGATGTGTTTGAAGG
>JABDKS010000365.1 GCA_013002105.1 Pirellulaceae bacterium
AGCGTCACTTTGGAATCAAAACGCTGTGTTTTCCCGTCCCGCTAGCCGCACGGCCATAGCCGCGGTTCCCAGGGCGCGTGACTGACACGAAACCGGGGCTATCGCCCATCGGCTGGTAGAAAATGACGCATCGCAGCTACCTGGGGCCGCGTCGCAACTGTCGTAGCGACATCGACAAGGAAGTTTCCCAACGGAACAGCGAACAGAGTTCTGCGAGTCGCAAATACAATCAGCCGCACGGCGATAGCCGCGGTTCCCAGACCGCCGAACTGACACGAAACCGGGGCTATCGCCCATCGGCTGGTAGAAAATGACACGTCGCAGCGACCTGGGTCCGCATCGCAACTGTCGTAGTGACATCGACGATATAGTTTCCAAATTGAACAACGGCACGGCGAACAGGATTATGCGAGTCGCGCATTCATTTAGCCGCACGGCGATAGCCGCGGTTTTTACGTGCGGGACTGACACGAAACCGGGGCTATCGCCCATCGGCTGGTAGAAACTGACACTGGGCAGCTGCCTGGGTCCGGATCGCAACTGTCGTAGCGACATCAACGATATGGTTTCCGAATAAAACAACGAACAGGATGATGCGAGTCGCGCATTCATTTAGCCGCACGGCGATAGCCGCGGTTCCGCGGGCGCGTGACTGACACGAAACCGGGGCTATCGCCCATCGGCTGGTAGAAACTGACACTGGGCAGCTGGCCGGGATCGTGACCCAAACGTCGTAGCGACATCAACGATGAAGTTTCCCAACGGCACGGCGAACAGAGTTCTGCGAGTCGCAAATACATTTAGCCGCACGGCGATAGCCGCGGTTCCCAGACCACCGAACTGACGGAAAACCGGGACTAACGCCCTATCGGCTGACCCTCGATTTCTAATTTCGACGGATCGAACAAACCGGTCAATGGCAGGAAAGCGATGTTACTGCGAAAAGCAGTTGAATCAGTCGCTGTTTGTGTTACGTTCGGACATAATGATCGCGGGCGTCCTCCAAGGTCGGCAACGAGCGAACGGCAAAAGCCAGCTTGTTGTTACGCCGGGTTGTTCCGAGCTAATAGAGCCCGCCGGTCCGCGACCCACCGAACTGCGACCCACCGAACTGCGACCCACCAAACTGCGACCCACCAAACTGCGACCCACCGAACTGCGGCCTACCGAGTGAACCACGTGTTCGCTCTCTCACAAAAGGAACGAAAAGATGGCCGTTAATCGACGATCTATTTTGCAGGGGCTCGGCGGCGCGTTGGCGTTGCCCGCTTTAAACTCGACAGCAGTTGCGGCGGAGTCTCGCAGTGACAGAAGTGTTCCGCCGCTGCGGTTTGTCGTGGTCGGAAATCCGCTCGGGATGCATCCGCCGAATTTTTTTCCTGCCCAGTTTGGCCGGGATTATGCGATCACGCCAACGCTCGAACCGCTTGAATGGATCAAAGAAAAATTCACGATTTTTTCTCACACCGATCACGCGATGAAAAGCGGTCACGGACGTGAGTTGGCATTTCTCAGTGGCGTACTGCCCGAAACGGCACACGCATTCGCTGAGAAAAATATGTCGATCGACCAGGTCATCGCTAGACAAATTGGTGGCGACGTTCGATACCCGTCCATTCACGCGTCGTTGCAAACCGGGATCCGAATGATTTGGAACGCGAATGGAGTCGAACTGAAACCGTTCACCGACCCACAAAAATTGTTTGATCACCTGTTTTTGAATTTGAACGCGAACGAAAAGCGGATTCAACGGAAAGTGATCCAACGCAACAGCAGCATCTTGGATACAGTGGGCGAGCAGTTCGCTGGCGTGAAGGCCAAAGCCGGTGTGGAAGATCGTGAGCGTTTGGAACAGTTTGGAACGTCGATTCGCGAGCTAGAAGACTCGCTACGTACTCGCGACGAGTGGGTCGAACGTGACAAACCCAAATACGATGTTTCGCAACACTTCCAGGGCGAGATCACCATCGTCAATCGTTACAACGCAATTTTTGATATGGTCGCCTATGCGTTGGAGACGGATTTAACGCGAGTCGCCACCGTCGCGTTCCCCAACGAATTAGGATACACCGACGTCCACGGCGTGAACCGTGGCTATCATGCGTGCACTCATAACGGCAAAGACGAGCAAGTTGTTTCGGAGTTGGTTGCAATCGAAAGATTTCAGATTTCCCAATTGTCGCGGTTCATGAAAAAACTAAGTGAGATTCACGAACCCAATGGCGAAGGTTCGATGCTCGATCACACTGTCATCCTCTTCGGTAGTGGAATGGGTTACGGCGGGACCCACTCCAATCGCAACTTACCGATTCTGGTAGCCGGTGGGGGGCTGAACCATCTTGGCCATGTTGATACACGAAACGCCAGCGGCCAGAACATGCCGCTGTGCAACTTATTCGTGACACTGATGC
>JABDKS010000376.1 GCA_013002105.1 Pirellulaceae bacterium
CGCCAAAGGGAGCTCGTTCAATGACCGCTAATCCATCATCACCGCTGTAACATTTGGTCTCTAAAAACTCGGTCCCCGGCGATAACATGCCGAGCGTTTTCAACTTTTCGATCTTGTGCTCGGGGCGACCAATTTTGGTTTCGGCCATCTCCATCAATCCAAGCTCTTCGCAGTTGTCGATCGAGATTCGACGAATGACATCGATGATTTGTTTTCGCTCGGCCATCGTGCGTTCACGCAATTGCTCGAACGCTGCTCGAGCTGCCGTGACGGCTGAGTCGGCGTCGTAAAAAATCCCGTATCGGCCAGCGGGAATCGATCCGGCGGGTAATCCCGTCACACTCGGCCCCGGTGGCATCGGGCCCACTTCTGACAAGACTTGGGCGACAACATTGCGAATCAGGTTTTCGTCAAATTGCATGATGTGAATTTAGAAAAGGTTGGTGAATGTTTGTGTCAGATGGCAACGGCTAGCCTGGTGCGTTAAAAGAGGCCGCGAATCATTCGTTGCGATCGTAGACGTTGTTTTTGTCAATATGCACTTTGTCGACGATGCCAATGATGACCGCGTCGATCGGCAACTCCTTTGTCTCGGGCGTCAAGCGAGCACTGCTGCCCTGGGTGATCAGCACAAAGTCGTTTTCGCCCGCACCCAACGCATCCACTGCGATGAATGTGCGTCCCGTTGTGATCAATGCATTGCGTTTCTCGCCATCCAGGCGATACGGTTCGACAACCAGCAATTTGTGACCGGTCATCGACGCAACTTTTTGCGTGCTGACGACCGATCCGGTTACGCGTGCAATAAACATGTTTGCTCTCTTTCGCTCACGCTTGCGTCAGGACTTGACTGGTTTGACGGGCAACAATCAGCTCTTCGTTCGTTGGGATGACCCACAATTGCGTACGACTGTTCTCCGCATGGAACGTCGATTCATCCGCAATTGCCTCGTTGGCATCCGCGTCGACGATGATTCCCAGTTCCTCCAAACCCGCACAAACGTCGGCACGAATATCGACGCCATTTTCGCCGATGCCGCCAGTAAAGACGATTGCATCGACACCGCCCAACGCGACAATCATGCCACCGAGATGTCGGCGGATCTCTTGCACAAAGACGTCCAGTGCTAACTGTGAACCTTGGTCACCGTCGGCTGCCGCAGCACGTAAATCGCGAACGTCGCCACTTCGTCCGCTCAGTCCCAGCAGGCCGCCTTGGCTGGCAAGTTCCGACAGAACTTCATCGAGTGTTTTGCCGGTTTGCTGGATAATCAGCGGTAATGCGAAGGGATCGAAATCACCAACGCGGTTGTTTTGCGGCAAACCAGTCTGTGGTGTCATACCCATCGTGGTCATCACGCTCTTGCCGTGATCAATCGCCGTCAAACTGCTGCTGCCACCCAGGTGACACGAGATCACACGGGCGTCGTCGCGACCGAGCAGCTGGGCGCTGCGGGTTGCGATGAACCGGTGACTGGCACCATGAAATCCCCATTTGCGAATGTGCAATCCGTCGGCCCAAGGGCGTGGAATGGCATACTCACGTCGTGCGGCGGGAATCGTTTGGTGAAAGTCCGTCTCGAAAGCGGCCACCAACGGTAAGTCGGGGAACCGTTGCTTGAGCGTTCTCATTGCGGCGATGTAGGGCGGATTGTGCGCGGGGGCGGCGGCATTCATCTCCGCCATCGCATCCAACACGTCATCGTCAACTTGGAACACGCCTGAAATTCTGCCGCCGTGAACCGCCTTGAATCCAATCGCGGCAACCTCCGACGCATCCTTCAGCACACCATGTTCGCTATCGGTTAGCTGCTCCAAACAAGCGGCAACGGCAACGCCATGATCTGGCACCTCCATCGTTCGCTCGTCGGACCAATCGCCGATTTCGACTTGGCAGCGACTCTCCTTTTCGCCAATTCGGTCGACCGCACCGCGCGCAAGACAGCTCTCGTCGGTCATATCAAACAACCGATATTTGAAGCTGGTTGAACCTAGATTGGCTACGAGTACAAGCACGTCGGAGAATCCGTGAGACGATTGATTGGCGGAACGTAAATCGGAAACTTGCGTCGATGTCAGATCACTCTCTGACTGGCAAGCGTCCGACGTTACGCCAAAAAAGCCTTGGACAATCCTTCGGATGGTCGCGGGATGATGTGGCTACTGACCAATTCGCCAACTTGTGCGGCTGCCGAAGCGCCTGCTTCGACTGCTGCGCGAACGCTGCCAACATCACCGCTGACGATGGTCGTGACAAGCGCTCCACCGATATCAACACGTTTGACAATTTCGACGTTTGCAGCTTTCGCCATGGCGTCGGTCGCTTCGATCAACGACAGGAGACCTTTGGTTTCGATCAAACCGATTGCATCATTCATGGGAGTTTTCTTTAGATGTTTGTTTTCTGTAAATATTTAAAAGCAGATGTCCGTCAGTGAACTACTTCTTGGCAGCACTGGCAGGAACTTTCAAAACCTTGTTCAAGTCGTCGTGCGGTCTTGGAATGACCTGCACGCTCAAGACTTCACCAACGCGACCAGCCGCAGCTGCGCCCGCGTCGGTCGCAGCTTTGACAGCCGCGACATCGCCAGTCACAAATGCACTGACCAAACCGCCGCCAACTTTGTCCCAGCCAAGGAACTGGACGTTTGCAGCCTTCATCATTGCGTCGGACGCTTCGATCAGGGCGACAAAGCCCTTGGTCTCAATCATGCCGAGCGCTTCACTAATCTTTGCCATTTGAAATATGCCTCAGGTTAAGGGAAGTAGTTTTCCGAAAATGGTCTTGGGTTCGCCGACCAACACTGGCCGACATAGGCCAACACTGGCCAACACAGGCCTACGCTGGCCAACACAGGGGATGCCATCGTGGCGAGAGATTACGACTTGCAGCCGCAACCGTCCGTCTTCAATTCAACTTCGCTGGCTGCGTCCAAATTGCACGCATTGCCTTCGTCTGTATCAATGTGGACTTCCAATTTCGCAGCCTCGTCGGCGCGAACCAGCACGTCTTCAAAAACAACGCTACAGTCGTGGCTGGTGATCTTCAGTTGCATCATGTCGCCGTTACTAACGCCGTAATGTTCTGCGTCAGCAAAATTCATGTGAACGTGTCGCGCGGCGCGGATCACACCCTGGTCTAGCTGGACGGTGCCGGCCGGTCCGACCAACACACAACCCGGTGTGCCGTCGATCTTCCCGCTGTGGCGAACCGGTGCATCAATGCCCAGCGAGATCGAATCGGTAAACGCCAATTCGACCTGGCTGAAATTGCGTGTGGGACCCAAAACGCGAACGTTGGGTAACATGCGGCGACGCGGTCCGACGATCATCACGGTCTGTTTGGCCGCGTAGAATCCGTCTTGATACAGGTCTTTTTCCGGCTCCAAAACACTGCCGGCCCCAAACAGGATCTCGACGTGTTCGTCAGTCAGATGGACGTGGCGAGCCGAAATGCTGACTCGCAAATTCGGTTGACCATTGACCCAACCAGGCGGATCACTGACGGCCGCGTGGGAATGTCCATTGACACTCGATGATGACGAGCCGCGGATCGCGCTGCGTACAAGCTGTTCGATTTGATTTCGATCGATCGTATGATTCATAAATGTTATTTTTTGGTTACTCGTCGTCCAATTGTTCGTCCAGCTCGCTGTCTGGCTCGTCGGCGATGGGGGATTTGGAACCTGATGCCAAGACTAATCCGACTCCCTGGTTTTCCAGTATCTCTTTCCAGTGCGAATCCACACCTGAGTCAGTCACCACTGCGTGTACTTCCTCTAACCCGCATAATCGGCTGAGACTGACTTTTCCGAACTTGCTGCTGTCCGCAACCACAATCGCCTGA
>JABDKS010000396.1 GCA_013002105.1 Pirellulaceae bacterium
CCTTATTTCATGGCACTCATTATCCTTCGCTGCATCTTCCTGATTTGTGCAGGTGGTGTTTCAGCGATCATCAATTCATCTCTGCTGCCGCAGGAATCGTCGTCGGCAACTCCTTGGCTGGTGTTCGCCGGCATCATGGGGCTGGCGATCGCAGTGGTTGTGGGAGACATCTACGTTCCTCGCAAACGTATCGATACGATCTCCGCCGTCTACTTTGGCGTGTTGATCGGGATGTTTTTGACGTACATCCTTTGGATCGCCATCGCGCCAATGCTGGCACAAAGCATCAATAATCCCGCGGCAGTCCAGCTGATTATTGCGCTGATATTGTGCTATGTCTGCGTCAGCGTTTTGCTGCAAACCAAAGATGATTTCCGCTTTCTGATCCCGTACGTGGAATTCGTTCGTGAAGTCAAAGGGTTTAAACCTTTGATTTTGGATACCAGCGTCGTGATTGACGGCCGGATCGCCGACTTGGTGGGTACGGGCGTTTTTGACAACCAATTGATCATGCCGCGATTCGCCCTGAGCGAACTGCAAGCGATCGCCGACAGTAGCGATAAACTTCGTCGCACGCGAGGACGTCGCGGCTTGGATGTGTTGAACCGAATGCGAGCGGACGAAAGTGTCGATCTGATCATTTTTGATCGCGAACTGCCCGAGTTGGCCGGCCAAACCGTCGATTTGAAACTCGTTTTGCTGGCCAAACATCTCGAAGGCAAAGTGGTCACCGGCGACTACAACTTGAATAAAGTGGCCAAACTGCACAACGTTCCGGTCATCAACCTGAACGAAATCAGCAACTCGCTCCGCCCTGCCTACCTGCCCGACGAGACGTTTCGAGTGCGAATCATCAAACCAGGCGAAGGCCCCGAACAGGGCGTCGGCTATTTGGACGACGGAACAATGGTGGTGGTCGAAGGTGCCCGTAATCGTGTCGGTCAGGACCTGGATGTCCGCGTCACCAGCACCCTGCAAACCAATGCTGGCAAAATGATCTTCGCAAAATACGAAACTTAGACGATCGAGCCAACTGTCCATCGCCACGCGTCACGTTTCGCCGCAATCACTGTGGCGTTTGCATTGACGTGATCTCGAGAAACCTGATAAGCCAGACGCATCATGGCTTTCGTTTCCATTCCGAGGACGGCTGTTTGCAGCATTTTCCTCGTATCCTGCGTGATTTGCACCGATTCCCTGGATGCACAGCAACCAGTGGAGCGAATCGCTGCTGCGCACCGACTGCCGCCGGTTGACCACACGCCAAAACATCGGATCGAACGAACAACCAAAGCCAGTGTCGATCAGACAACCCACTGTGTCTTGTTGCGCAACGACAACGTTCTGTTTGGACGAGCGGTGCAGCGTGGCAACGAAATCATCATCCAACGAGGCGACGGTAGCGAATTAAAACTCGATCGCGCCGAAGTTCTCTGCTGGGGAGAATCGCTTCATGATCTTTATCGCTATCGCGTCGACCATCGCCATCACGCAGATCCCGTTACGCATTTGGCCGAAGCGCAATGGTGCTTGCGTCATGATTTGCTGGACGCGGCCGCCCAGGAATTACAACAACTGTACCGAATCGACCCGTACAACCGATCCGCCGCACGCCTGGAACGACAACTGTATCAAGCGATCGTAGCCGCCCGTAAAAAACCATCCGCCGTCGCTCAGGCAGTGCATCATCAGTCAGCCACAGCGACTGAATCAGCCAGCCGAGTCGCATTAGCATCCCACGCGCAGGCGGTGCAGGACGCGGCGTCGAAAGCCGACCCCGTGACGCTCGAGCGCTTTGCCAGCGAAGTCCAACCGATGTTGGCTAACCGCTGTGGCCGGTGTCATTCCCATTCAACCGATGTTCAATGGAGTTTGATGTTGCCGCCATTGGGATCGCGGCCGTCGGCCAGAATGACACACGAGAATCTGATGGCGACGTTGAAATACATCAGCCACGAAGCCCCCTTGGAAAGCGAACTGAGAATACGAGCGCTCGACGGACACGCGGGACCGCGAAACGCCTTGGGAGCTCGCGATGCGGTCGCCATCAGTGCGTTAGAAAACTGGTTGCAAATCGCCAAGCCGTTCGGGACACCATTGTCTCTCGCAAAAAAGGGATTGGCTGATGACGATGGCAACGACAGCTCAATCGTCGAATCTATCCCGTCGGACTTGATGCCCGAATCGCACCAGGCTGGAAAATCAGACGAGCAGCCGGAGACGGCCGAAATTGCAAATCCATTCGACCCAGAAATTTTCAATCGTCGAATGCACCCACCGACAAAGTGATGAACGATCGAGATCGATCCACAGCATCATCCCGACCGTCGCAGGGCAATTCATCAGGATGCGATAAAACGCAGCAGGGCATACTTTCGCTTGCCTTTGCGCAGCACCATCACCGTCTCGCTTGCCAGATCGGCCTGGGTCAATTTGCGATTCATGTCGGTTGATCGTTCGTTGTTGACGTAGACGCCGCCCTCTTTGATTGCCCGTCGAGCCTCGCTGCTACTGTTGACCAAGCCGGCATTCTGAATCGCTTCGACGATCCAGAGTCCATCGCCGTCTAACGATTCGCGTGCCAGATCGCTGCTGGGTACATCGGCAAAGATTTCACCCAACTGTGCATCGGTCGCGTCGCCAATCTCGCCGCCAAACAAAATCTCCGCCGCACGCTTTGCCGACGCCAGCCCCTCGTCGCCATGAACAAACTGCGTCATCCACTGAGCCAAACGGATCTGCGCCGCGCAGCGACCCGGATCGTCTTGAGTTTGTTGAGCCAGCGCGTCGTATTCGTCTTTATCAATTTCCGTTAAGTAGGCGATGCATCGCATCACATCGGCGTCGTCGACCGTTCGCCAGTACTGAAAGAACAAGTAGGGGCTGGTTCGCTCGGGATCGAGCCAAATGGCACCTCTTTCCGTCTTGCCCATCTTGCGACCATCAGTGGTCGTCAATAACGGCGCCGTGATTCCGAAAAGCTGCTTTCGAAGCATTCGCCGACCCAGATCGATTCCGGCAGTGATGTTGCCCCATTGATCGCTACCGCCAGCCTGAATGGTGCAATCGTGCTCGCGACACAAGTGAACGAAATCGTACGCCTGCAACAACATGTAACTGAATTCGGTGTAACTGAGCCCCGCTTCGCTGTCCAATCGAGCGCTCACCGATTCCTTGCGCATCATGGTGTTCACTGGAAAGTTCTTGCCAACGTCGCGCAAAAACTCCAAGTAAGTGTATTTCTCCATCCACTGAAAATTGTTCAGCAAGATCGCAGCATGATCACCATCGAAATCCAAAAAGCGGCGCATTTGCGCTGCAACGCCGTCGATGTTCTCCTGCAGTTTCTCTGCCGACAGCAAATTCCGCTCTTCGCTTTTGCCGCTAGGGTCACCGATCATTCCGGTCGCGCCACCGACCAGCGCGATCGGACGATGACCTGCCTTTTGGAAACGCCGCAGCATCATCAGTTGCATCATACTGCCGACGTGCAAGCTCGATGCGGTCGGATCAAAGCCGATGTAAACGGTTTGCGGTCCCGACGATAGCAGTTTGCTCAGCCCCTCTTCGTCAGTCATCTGATGAATCAGGCCGCGCCAGCGGAGTTCGTCGATCAAATTCGTCTCAGGCATATTCACTCTGTCGTTTCAAAATCGCTTCGGCGATCAATAAGTCTTCTGGATTTGTAATTTTGATATTGTCTGCCGACCCGCGGACCAATGTGACCGCGTGGCCTCGGCGTTCGACCAGTTCCGCATCGTCGGTTGCCGGTCGGCCGCAATATTTTGCATAAGCCTCTCGCAAAAGATCGATCCGAAAAACTTGGGGCGTCAGTGCGAGCCACAGATCACGACGGTCGACGGTCCGATCGATGCTGCCGTCCGATTGGCTACGTTTGACCGTGCCCGGCACCGGCGTAGCCAGAATCGCTGCGCCGCTTTGTGTCACCACCGCGAACACAGCAGCCAGATCGGCCTGACTGACCAACGGTCGCGCCGCGTCGTGGACCGCCACGTACCGGATCGATTCGTCATCGGCGAACGTCTCCAAACCAGCACGCACACTATCGGTTCGCTGGGCACCGCCGAGGACCAATTCGATATCCAATTGCGTGATCAGATCGGCATATCGACTCTCAAAGACGCCCCGATCGGCGTCGTTGACCGCCATGACGATCCGCCCGACCAAACTCTGCTGCCGCAACCGCGATGCCGCGTGGTACCACAGTGGCTGATCAGCCAGAACAGCAAACAGTTTGTTTTCGTCGGACGCGAACCGCTTGCCGCTACCGGCTGCCGGCAAAATAGCAGCGATGCAGCCGGGTGTTGGCGGATCGTGATTCGGATCTTGCATCGGGCGTTTTAATCTCTTAGCGTCGTGCCGCGTCGTGCTTCAGCGGCAACCAAGCCGCATCTTGCTGACTGCTGTTGACGCATTGCTGGATAAAGAACATTCCTTCGACACCGTCGTAAACATTCGGAAAAACCGTGTCGCGGCGTTCGACCGTTTGACCGTCCGCACGCTGCGCCATCGCATCAAACGCCGACGCGTAAACATTCGCAAACGCCTCGAAAAATGCCTCGGGGTGACCACTTGGCAAACGACACGCACCAGCACCCGACTCGTTCATAAACGATGCATTGGGATCACGCGTGTAGATTTGATGTGGTCGACCGTTGGCGCGGAAAATCAATTCGTTGGGATTCTCTTGTCGCCAACGCAACGACCCCTTGGTCCCATCGATTTCGATCTCCAAATCGTTTTCGCGACCGTGGCTAATTTGCGAAGCGGTCACGGTGCCAAGCCCACCGTTCTCGTAGCGGACGACGGCGGTACCGTAATCATCCAAACGGCGGCCTTCGACAAATGTTTTTAAATGGCAACTGACCGAATCGGGCAACAGCCCCGTCATGTAGCGGCCCAGGTTGTACGCGTGTGTGGCGATATCGCCGAAGGCACCGGCGGCGCCGCTCTTGGACGGGTCCGTTCGCCAAGCCGCCTGCTTTTGGTCTTCCGCCTCCAATTGAGTCCGCAACCAACCTTGGATGTACTGGGATCGAATCGCATTGATCTCGCCCAACTCGCCGTTGAGAATCATCTCACGAGCTTGTCGCACCAACGGGTAACCGGTGTAGTTGTGTGAGACCGCAAAAACGACGTCGGTGTTGCTGACCGTTTCCAACAAAGCTTCGGCCTGCGCCAAATCAAACGTCATCGGTTTGTCACAAATCACATTGAAACCAGCCTCGACCGCCGCGCGTGCAATCTCATAGTGAGTGTGATTCGGAGTCGTCACACTGACAAAGTCGATGCGTTCGCCGTCAGGTAATTTGGACTCGGCGTCAAACATCGCCTCGTAGCTGCCATAAGCCCGCGACTCGTCAATATCGTAATCGGGAGCCGATGCCTTGGACCGCTCAGGATTACTCGAAAGTGCCCCCGCGGTGACCACTGCCCGATTGTCCAAACAAGCCGCAATACTGTGGACACGTCCAATAAATGAACCTTGGCCTCCGCCTACCAGACCCATTCGGAGCTTGCGATTTAGCGGTTCATTGATGCCCATGATGTGTTTTGACCTTAGAAAATAGGGGACAACGCAAAAGTTCGACTTGCGGGCGTCTTTTTCGTGATTCGCCGATGGCAATCGTAAAGTTCAACGTCACCGCGTACAATTACCTGTCGGGAGATTCGCCCCCCAGAAACGCAAAGATACAGAATCAAATCGCCAAATCTGGTATCGGTATCACTGATGCAATCCCCGCTCTCTTTTCACCCAATCGTTAGGAGCCGTCAAAATGCCGCATGAATCCGCTAGTGAACCAATCGCAACCGCGGGCGACCAACCGTCAGTCGTGCATTCCTCGTCACCAACTCTTCCCCTATCGCACGCCGCGTCAGATCCATCAGTGAGTTGCTGTGGACTGTCACGACCGGGCGCTCTGACCGGACTGTTCGCAATGACGACGCTGATCGCGATCGGGTTCGCAGCCTATTTTGCCGGACAAGCTTCCGTCGTCAGTCAGTCACGCGCGAACCCGTCCGATCTGCTGCAACAGGCGGCCGAGCAATTGCCGGGTTTCCAGATGCCGACCATCGGCGCATCCGCCTCGGTTACCAGCGAAAAGTTTTCGATGGCGACCGGAATCATGAGCGAACAGGGCGAAGGACTATTCGTCTTGGACCACAACTCTGGTTTGCTGCAGTGTGCCGTTCTTTATCCGAGATCCGGGCAGTTCAACGCGCGTTTCACTGCGAACGTGGCCGAAACATTGGCGACCGGCGGCAAGGGTGGGCAGTACATCATGACAACGGGCACCGTCGATTTCCCCAGCACCAGCAGTCGACCAGCGGCTCCGACTGTGATTTATGTAATGGATACTGCAACGGGAAACTACGCCTGCTGGGGAATTCCATTCAACGGATCAGCCGTCAATGCCAACAGACCACAGGCCGGAGTCATGGTGCTGCTGGGCACCGGTACGGCCAATCCGATCGCCGATCGTGATGGCGGTCGATAACGCGATCGCAGCATGTCGGTGATCGACATCACCAACCGATTGACAACAACCGACAGCGCGGTGTCCGCGTTGTCGGTTTTTTGCTCATTGCGATCCATCGGAGGGAACGTCACGCAATTCCAACATCTGGCGTTCGCGACAATCGACTTGTAAGTTGTCGCCCAGAAACCCGGGCCACCAGCAAACAGGGGCCACCGCAAACGCGGGCCACCGCAAACAGGGGCCACCAGAAACAGGGGCCACCGGAAACACGGGCTACGAGAAACACCAGCCACCAGGCTTCGTAGCGTTTGCTGAACCGCTACCGCGAACGTGTGTCCACCACCCCACCGCTCCAAAACAAACATTCTGCATAGGAACTCTCGCTGTCAATGTCCGATGGATCCCGCGCCAATCATGGATTGAATGAAGCCCAGGCAGCAGCTGTCAGCACGCTCTCAGGTCCGATGCTGGTGTTGGCAGGAGCAGGCACCGGCAAAACGCGAGTGGTCACGTTTCGAATCGCCAATCTTATACGCCACGGGACACCGCCGGATCGCATTCTTGCGGTCACGTTCACCAACAAAGCCGCCGGCGAGATGAAGGAGCGAGTGGCGGAATTACTTGGCATGCAAAAGCCCAATCCGCGTCGGCGACCCAAGAAAAACGAGAAGACGCCGCCCACGCCGATGATCAGCACCTTTCACTCGCAATGCGTGCAGATTCTTAGACGACATGCCGAAGCACTCGGCTATCCCGCCAAGTTCTCCATCTATGATCGCGGCGATCAAGAATCGCTGGCACGCGGTGTTCTCAGAGAATTACGACTGCCCGGCACGGCATTGAAACCCAGCGATCTGTTGTCGATTATCGGCGGATGGAAAAATCGGTCCGTCAAACCAGACGCCGCCGCCGTCGAGGCGGGCACGGACAAGGAGCACTTTGCGGCGGCCGGTTACCGACGTTACCAAGCCGCTTTGGTAGCCCGAGGCGCGATGGACTTCGATGATCTGCTGCTGCAAACTGAAGTCTTGTTTGACGAACACCCAGCGATCCGAGACGAAGAAGCGGCGAAATACGACCACGTGTTAGTCGATGAATACCAAGACACCAACGGCAGTCAGTATCGCATCGCACGACACTTGACGATGCGACATCGAAACCTGTGTGTCGT
>JABDKS010000398.1 GCA_013002105.1 Pirellulaceae bacterium
TGCCAAAGGCATCCGACCCCATCTGGTCCTGGAGCAAGCGGTCGAAGAGCGATCTCCTAACCGGATGACGGTTGTCGAGGCTCATCATCGCAGTCGATTGAATCTAGTCGAGGGATTGAGGTCGTAGGCTAAACACCGACCGAAGACCGAATATCAACGACTGAAAGCGGCGAGATTTACGTCGGGGCAATCGCGGGCACTGGACAACGATTACTTGCTTTTGGGCGATAATTGGTCACGCATGCCAGTGGTTCGTGGAATCGCGTTCGAGTCTGTGTCAGACTGCTGAGTTGGACAGCGCGACTTTGGAATCAGAAAGCTGTGTTTTCCCGTCCGGATAGCCGCGGTTCCATCCGAAGACAACCGAGGCTATCGCCCATCGGCTAATGAAAAGTGGCGCTGTCAAGTTAGACACCGCCGCGAACCCGGTTTCAGGTATGTCTGCTGTGCGTCATTGAATGGATAGAAGCGTGAAATCATTGCTACTAGTTGCTCTAGTCTTTACCGCGGTCGTGTGCCTGCAGCATGCTGCGACCGCAACGGAGCAAGTCCGTATCTTTTTGAAATCGAATTGCATCGAGTGTCACGGCGGAGAAGATGCAGCAGCCGGATTGGACCTGGAATCACAACCTTTTTATCCGGCTGACAGTAACGCACACGAGACGTGGATCAAGATCCATGATCGCGTTGCCGCGGGCGAAATGCCCCCGGTGGAATTTGGCGAAGTCGATGCCAAACGAAAACAAGCTTTTCTTGAAGCTCTCTCGGCACCGCTGATCCAGGCCATTCGTACTCAGCAGCGAGTTTCCGGACGCGGTGTAGTGCGGCGACTCAATCGCGTGGAGTACGAAACGGTATTGAGTGATCTTCTGGGGATTCCGCTCCGTATCCAAGAGCGATTGCCAAGTGACGCGAAGAAAGACGGATTCGACACAGTGGGGGCAGCGCTGAATGTTTCATCGGTCCAGATGGAGGCCTGGTTGGAAACACTTGATGCGGTTTTGGACGATGCGACCGTGCTTTACGAAAAACCGGCGAGGCAGAAATGGAAACTTGACTATCGTGATACCACCGGCATCATGCAGGAGTACCGCCGGACAGGCCCCTTTCACATCTTGCCTGATGGAGTGGCATTCTTTGCGCCGGAGAAGCATGCGCATCTGAATGCTTTGCTGGATCATTTCACGGTTCCGTATTCGGCCGTTTACCGCGTGAAAGTGTCGGCCTATACGATCCGCTCGGACGAACCCATCACATTGACGATCCGCGCAGGGGGACCGGGCCATAGCGAAAGCGACGAAGTTCCCAAAACGCTGCTCGGTCATGTCAGCGTGGTTGCCGGCAAACCGCAGATCTTTCAATTCGAGCAGCGACTACAACGCGGGCAGTTCTTCCGAATCTACCCCGCTTCGTTGCCGTACATGCGATTTATTCCTCAACTGAAAGAGCGACAGAAGGACTATCGTGGTCCCGGAGTGGTCGTTCAGTGGGTCGAAGTCGATGGTCCCATCTTCGCTTCGAACGACTCGGCGATGGGTGAATCAGATCGTTTTTCCGAGGCGACGGAGGATCATCGAAATGTCGATCCAACATGGCCGCCAAGGTCGCACCAACAATTGTGGGGAGGGGTGAAAACCCAGCCGATTGCTGAGGCACAGACGAATGCCGATCCGAACGAACATCTGACCCAACCTCCGACTCAGGTTGCCAAACCCAAGCTGACACGAGTGACGCCAAACAAACGAAGCAAGGACGGTCCCGTTGGCCAATGGCATTACGATCCCAAACAAGACGCCGGTGGTGAACCGATCTACCGACGCGCTCGAATCCCCGATCCACTGCGGTCCACGATGCGATTTGTTGTCGATAATCCAAAAGCCGAATCGTCGCGATTGCTGACACGATTCTTGCCGCTGGCCTACCGTCGACCGGTTGCTCAAGCCGAAACGCAACGTTTTGTGTCACTGGTTCACCGTTGGCTTGACGAGGGCGATGACTTTGAGACGGCCATGCGTGCCGGGTATCAAGCTGTATTGACTTCGCCCGGATTTCTTTATCATCAGTCCAGTCTTCCTGCCGGGTACGTCGCCGGATCGTCACCCCCCGTCACGTCAACCAGCAGAATTCCCGGTCCGGAATTAAGCGATCATGCACTTGCTGAACGACTGTCCTTTTTTCTGTGGAATAGCGTTCCAGATAACCGATTGCTTCGGTTGGCGGCTACGGGCGAATTGGGTCGCAATGCAAATTTACGGCAGCAAGTCGAACGAATGCTCAATGATCCTAAATCGGAGCGATTCGTGGAGGACTTTTTGGGGCAGTGGCTCGATCTTCGGCAACTCGAATTCACATCGCCAGATTCGGATCTTTATCCCGAGCACGATCCTGTGTTGCAGTGGTCGTTCGCCGAAGAGACGCATCGTTTCTTCCGCGACTTGCTCGACCATGACTTAAGCGTGCGCAACATTGTTGACTCGAATTTCACGATGGTCAATCGTCGTCTCGCCGCCCATTATGGCATCGACGGTGTCGACGACATGGCGTTTCGCAAAGTCCTGCTACCGAAAGATTCGGTCCGCGGCGGTGTGCTGACTCAAGCGAGTGTGCTGAAGGTGACCGCCAATGGCACGACGACTTCGCCCGTGGTTCGTGGTGCTTGGGTATTGGAAAAAATCATCGGTAAGCCCGCCGACCCGCCGCCACCTGGGATTCCAGCGATCGAGCCGGATATTCGCGGCGCGACGACCGTCCGACAACAACTCGAGCAGCATCGCGACGTTGCAAGCTGCGCCACCTGTCACAACAAAATCGACCCACCGGGAGTGGCGTTAGAAAACTTTGACGTGATCGGGGCGTGGCGAGATCACTATCGTGCCCTGGATCCGCAAAGGGCCGATGAAGTGGTTCGCTACTTGCCGAATCAATCCGTCCCGATCAAATACACGAACGGATTGCCGGTTGACGCATCCGACCAGTTCGCCGACGGGCGTACATTTGCGGACATTCGCGGGTTCAAGCAGCACCTGCTTTCGGACCCCGATCAAATAGCGCGCAACGTGATCGAGAAACTAGTCGTTTACGCCACCGGCGCACCCGTGTCGTTCGCTGACCGTGATCAGATCGAGACGATCATTGAACAAACACGCGGTAGTGAACATGGACTTCGCAGCTGCATCCACCAAATCGTTCAGAGCGAGATGTTTCGCTCGCGTTAATGAACGCAGGCCGACATCGTCGCACCGTACAAAACGAAACCAAACTCATGTATCGCAGAAATCTCATTCGTGCCGCTGGAGTAACACTGGCACTACCGCTTTTGGATTCCTTGCGACCGCGTAAGGTTTCGGCCAACGAACCCCATTATCAAAACGATGGTGTGCCGCGGCGAATGGTCTGCATTTGCAATAACCTGGGTTTGCATTTGCCGCATTTCATTCCGGAGGGGACGGGGTACGGCTGGAAACCGTCACGCTATCTCAAGGAATTGGAGCAATTTCGCAAGCAGATGACTGTCTTCAGCGGTGTCTCGCATCCCGAAGTGGACGGAGGGCACCCTGCACAAAAGAGTTTTCTCACTTGTGCACCGCACCCCGGCGGGAGCAGTTTCAAGAATTCCATCTCGCTGGATCAGTATGCGGTCGACTTTATCGGGCGCGAGACGAGGTTTCCTTCGCTAGCGTTGTGTGCCAATGGTAATGACACGCTGTCGTGGACGCGCGCGGGTGTTCCAATTCCTGGTGCAACGCGACCATCGCAAGTGTTCTCAAAACTTTTTCTGACCGGTAGTGAGACGGAAGTCGATGCCCAAATCCGCCGATTGCGGCACGGACAAAGCATCATGGACACCGTGATGGATCAAGCACGGGTTATCAAAGGCAAACTCGATGGAAAGGATCGCCAAAAATTTGACGAATACGTCACGTCGGTTCGTGAAGTCGAGCGACAGATGGTCCGTCAACAACAATGGGAACGAAAACCGAAGCCCAAGGTCAACACTCGACCGCCCAAGGATATCCGTGATCAAGCCGATGTGATCAGCCGTGCGGAATTGATGTTTGATTTGACAGCCCTTGCCTTACAGACCGACTCGACACGCCTGATCACCATCATGATGGAAGGATTCTTTATCGTTCCGCCGATCGCAGGCGTTGAAGAAGGCTATCACACGGTTTCGCATCACGGGCAGAATCCTCGCAAAATCCAGCAGCTTGCACTGATCGAAACGGAGCACATGAGAGCACTCGCATCGCTGTTGAGAAAATTGGACCAGACTCATGAACAGGGCGATACACTTTTGGATCGCACGATGGTGATGTACGGCAGCAACATGGGTAATGCCAGCAGCCACGACAACCGCAATTTGCCAGTGATCCTTGCCGGCGGCGGATTCAAACATGGGCAACACCTGGGATTTGACCAGTCGGATAATTACCCCTTACCGAACCTTTACGTCAGCATGTTGCAGCGTCTTGGAATCGAAACAGATCGTTTTGCCAGCAGCACTGGGACGATGCGAGGTTTGGAAACGGTTTGATTTCAATTCAAGGTTTTCGTTTGACTGATGTCCACGGCATCGTCGTCGATGAAGTTGTCGCGTAGGACGCTCAAACGTCGCACCGCAAAACCGTCGTTGTGATCGCGATTTGTCTTAGAACGAATCAAGAACGCTACGCCTTTAAGCCGTCGGGCAATCCATTTGGAAAGACGGCTTCGATCACCTCGGCGATGTATTGGCGTCGGTTGGCCGGTTTTGGGTGGGTGCTCATCATCTCAGGCGTGTCATGCCCTCCGCCGGCTTCTTCCAAAATTCGCATGACACCGATCATCGCATGGGGGTCATAACCAGCCGTTGCGGTAAGTTCGACGCCCCATTTATCTGACTCAAGTTCGTCATCGCGTCCATATTTCATGTTCACCATCTGACCAATCGCGGCGGCCATTTGGGCTGATTGTTGAGATCCACCAGCAACACCGGCGGCACCGACGAGACCTTGGGTCAACTTTTGTTGCGCCAAACGCTGGGCACCGTGTCGCATCAGTACGTGACCGACCTCGTGACCCAGGACTCCGGCAAGTTGACCTTCTGTTTCTAGACGATTATAGAGTGCTGCGGTGATAAACACCTGACCGCCGGGAAGTGCGAATGCGTTGACCGTTTGTTCATCGGCCAGCAGGTGAAACTCGAAGCGAAAGGGATTCTGACCTCCGCGCAGATCCACAATTTGATCAACGGCCTGGACCAGGCGTTGTCCAATTCGGTCCACACGTTCTTGAGCGTCACGGTCACGATGCAATCCGCCATGTTGGGCCGCCATCTGTGGTGCCGCCTGCAATCCGAGCGCAATCTCTTCATCCGGAGAAATGGCGACACGCTGAGTTTCGCCGGTGATCGGGTTATTTTCGCTGGTGGAGAAATACGAAATCATGGAAAAAACCGCGATCCCGATTGCGATGAGCAACCGAATCGGAATTCCCGTTCGCTGTTTGCGACCGCGACCATAAACGTTGTGGCGAACGAATCTCATTGGAATTCCCCGATAGGTTACTTAGATGTGCTGACAGATGTGGCGTGTGTGGAATGATCATCACACGGCTTCGACTGGTGGCAGTTTTCGATGTGTGGTGCGTTGGTCAAGTATCGCGAGAACACTAGTACGTGAAGAAGAAGCATGCCCGCAAACACCGCCGCCATAATCAAAAAGCTTGTCGTCGGAATCACCGAAGCAGTCGCACCGACGAAAACAGCGAACAACGCGTACCCGAGGTAAGCAAGCCAGTCCACCGGCAGTAAGTAATCCAAGAGGACCAGGACGATCGATGCCACGAACATCGGCCAAAGGATTACCGGTGCATTGAGCTGCAGTAAAAGGTCAGCCATCTCGTTACCGTGAGTATGAGTTCAAGAGTGATCGCTTTGGCAAGCACGTGAAACGTTATTGCTACGTCGTATGGTGAGTATGCAATTGGCATACCAGTTGATCGACAGCTGAGTAGCCACTGCGGTTGTTGCTTGTCGAATGAAAGTCATCCGTAATCGTCGATGGATGACATGGACGCTATGCGTGACTGTCAGCGGTGTTCACGACGCGACGTTGACAGGTAAGCAGTCGAGATGGTCCGAAACCGGTCACCGATCGAGGCTACGCCAAACATGACGAATCGCAACGTGCAAGCTGGGGCGGATGCTTAGGAATTGTCAGCGAATTGAGGTTACCGGCTAAGACTCTGAAGACGGCGAAATCGAATACGAGTTGCCATTGCCAGCTTCGCCCTCATCTCGCCCGTTCGGAGTCCCGTTCGATTTTCATCATTCGATAATGGACACGGCACAGTGCGGGCTAACTTGCCGATTGGTTTCCCACTGACGGGCGAATCTTCGCGATCGTGTTACACTGCCGCTTTTGTTAACGAGATGCCTTCACTTGGTCAATCGGTGAGTGTCCGAATGCAAACCCACGACAATGTGATTGAATTTCAGCATCGCAGCTACACCATGTTGGCGTTAGTGCTGGCTGGCGAAGCCATTTTTTTTCTGCCGTTTGTGGTGGCGCGAATCTTTCGACCCACACTTTTGGACGTATTCGAGATCACAAATTTGCAGCTTGGTGTTGCCTTCTCCGCGTATGGCACGTTTGCCATGCTTTCTTATTTTCCAGGGGGGTTGCTGGCCGATCGTTTCGATGCTCGGCGGCTAATGGTTGCTGCATTGCTGTCGACGGCATTGGGCGGGATTGCGTTTGCCATGACGCCCGGTTTTCGAGCACTCGTTTGGCTGTTCGGATTTTGGGGTGTCACAACCATTCTGATGTTTTGGGCCGCATTGATACGGGTGACCCGTCAATGGGGCGGACAACGATTGCAGGGGACCGCGTTTGGTCTGTTGGACGCTGGCAGAGGACTTTCGGCTGCAGCGATCGGTTCGATCGGTGTCGTTGCATTGGGTTGGATGTTACCCGACGCCGTCGAGACAGCAACGCTGGATCAACGCAGAGCGGCGCTTGCTCGTGTGATCCTCGGATTCACAATCGCGACCGCCGCGACTGCAATCATTGTTTGGTATGCGATCCCGGCTAGAAAGACTGCCAACCCCCTCCGCGTAGTTGCCGATTCGCCCGGAGTTCTGGCTACCGTCCGACTGCCGGCGGTCTGGGCCCAGGCGGTCGCCATCGTGTGTGCCTACGTTTGTTACAAAGGTTTGGACGACGTCTCGCTGTTCGCACGAGATGTGATGCGGCTGGACGAAGTTCGAGCGGCTCGAGCGAGCACGATGGCGATGTGGATACGACCGCCGGCCGCGTTGGTCGCTGGGCTGGTCGCCGACCGGTGGCGTGTTTCGTCAATGATGATGATCAGCTTTGCTGTTGTTGCGTTCGGCAGTGGAATAATTGCAAGCGGATGGATCCAGTGGGGCGGACTCTCACTTTTCTATCTAACGATCGCCACAACCAGCGCCGCCGTTTTCGGACTGCGTGGGCTGTACTTCGCGATGATGGAAGAAGGAAAGATTCCTGTGCTCACCACCGGAACAGCAGTCGGTGTGGTTTCGGTAATCGGTTTCACGCCCGATATTTTCATGGGACCACTGACGGGCTATTTACTCGATCGATCACCCGGTCCGCAGGGGCATCAACACCTGTTCGCGGTAGTCGCGTGCTTCGCAATCGCTGGATTTCTGGCGGCAGCAATGCTGCGGATAAGAATCAGGTTGATTCGAACATTGCCGTGAATCGTCGCTGCATTTCATCAGTTGCAACGTCCTCGATCGACGAACCGAGTAACCATTCGTGTCCGAACGGATCTCACAGCTTTGCTGACCGCTCTCCGTAGAACTGATCCTTTGGTTCCATCAACAACGTTGCGCCGGCTTGAACAGCGGCGTTGGTCATGTCATCAACATCCTCGACGTGCAGATGAATTGACGATCCGGTTCCGCCAAAGGCATTGGGACCCTGAATGCCGTACTCGGGATACTCATCAGAGACTAATACGGTGGTATCGCCAAATTTTAATTCGGCATGGCCGATTCGACCGTTGGGTTCCGTCAATCGAAAAGTTTCCGTCGCTCCAAAGACATCCTCGTAAAACTCGATCGCTTTGTACGCGTCGCGAATGCGAAGATACGGGTATGCTTGCAGGATTTTGTTCTTGGTCACCGATTCGCTCTATGGTTAAACGAGAAAGCTACCCATCTGGCGTTTGTAGGCAATTTGTAATGCGATCTGCGATGTCACTTCAGGCCACTGTGCAAGGTTCTGTCTGTCCATTCGCTTCTCGCTTGCGTCCCCACGCATCGTAGCCTCGGCGGCACGTCGGCGTGTTTCCATTGATTCGCAATCGCTGGTCTTTGCACCACACATTTTGCACCACCCAATGGCTCTGGCGATCAATCGATCTCTGTGCCGGTTTGATCAAATGCGAGCCGCAACGGGGCGTACCGAAAACCAGTGAAGTCATCATCGAATTGACTTCTACCGTTTGAACTATTAAAACATGACTCCGTGATGCATCTTTGTTGAGTGTCAGCGGCCAACAGTTTTCGTGCGTAATCGGAGCAGAGTCATGAAGCGTATTGTCGTCGCAAGTCGTTTTGCAATCTTCAGTCTAATCGTTGTGATTGCATCGCAATGCGTTGTATCGCCTGAGGCGATTCTGGCGCAGGAACAGAACGGGTCTGAAACTCCCAATAAGAAAGCCGTCAACCGTTCCCGCGAGACGGTGAAGATGCTCGATAATATTTTCAAGCAGACGATCGTGATGGTGACTGACAAGTACGTCCATGATGAGAACGACTTTGCCGCTGGAAGCGCAGCCGTTTTGCTATTCAAGAACATCTCCGAGTCGGGCGATAATAAAGTGCGGCTGATTGACGCGACAGGAGATCCCTATGAAGCAGACAACGTCGCCAAGGACGACTTTGAGAAGCAAGGAATCAAGAAGCTCAAAGCCGGTGCGAAAGGGCACGAGCAGATCGTCAAAAAAGATGGCAAATCGTATCTGCGAGCGTTGACCCCAGTACCCGTGGTCATGGAGAAGTGCATTATGTGCCATTCGCATTATGCGGATGCCAAACCAGGCGAGCCGATCGGAGCGATCAGCTACACCGTTCCGATCAAATAGGTCGGCAAGCTGCACAACGTTGGACCAAAAACATGAGATCTTCCACGATTGTTCTGCTGCTGTTGATCGTGCCGCTCGTTACGATCCTTGGCCTGCGAGCGAATGAAACGACCGGACTGCGGGAGACGGATTCTGTTGCGCCACCAGCAACGATTACAGAAGCTCGCTCGCGCGCGACGCTATTACACGAAATGGTTCGCGGGACGTTACAAGTTGTGCATCGCGACTTCTTCGACGAAGACGATGCGCACGCGATTCCGTCGGCCTCGATGGAAGACGTTTTCCGAGAGATGTCGCGGAGCTACGACGTCGAGCTGAAATGGTTGATCGTCGAGACTGACATCGTCAACGTCGATCACCAACCTGTCGGTGAATTCGAGAAGAACGCCGTTGAGGCGCTACGTGATGACAAGACGTATTTCGAGGCAACGGAGAACAGTCGCTACCGTTTTGCCGGTCCTATTCGGCTGGCATCACAGTGCTTGAAATGCCATGTCAAGCATCGTACCAACACGGAACCACGCACCGCCGGGTTGCTGATTTCAATGCCATTGAAAACGACTGAACCCAAGCCGGTCAGTTCACCGCTGCCGGCTCACGATGAGTCTCCATGAACTGTTCGACGGATCGGTCCCGCATTGTCAGACGGTGCTCAGTTGGAGTTGGCGGCGGGTGGGCACGACGTCAGCTAGCGTGACGCTGTCGAGATAGTTTCGTTGTACTCGTTCGGCTTCCGCGAGTACACCTTTGAGTTTGCAGAACGTGTGGATAGCACATGAATCGTCGCTACCGACGCACGACAGCAAATGCATGTCGGTTTCCATGCTGGCGATCACCGCGCCAATGGAAATGTCTTTGGGGGCCAGGGCAAGTTCGATGCCTCCACCAGCCCCGCGGATACTGCGAATGTAGCCATGTCGTGCTAACAGATTCACAACCTTGGCGACGTGGCTGGCCGAGATGTCGAACAGCGAAGCGACGTCGGCAACATTGGCGCGCGACCTTCGTGTCGCCAAAAACATCAGCGTTCGAAGCGCGTAGTCGGTTTGCGTCGTGAGTTTCATGGTGAATCGATCGGAGACAATCCTGACGAGAAGAGTGGGGCCGAAAATGAGATAGACCGTGCAGCTTAACGTCAGCGTAGATTGCTCCTCGAGGACCGTCAAATCAATCGCTGCCGTTCTGGCACAACGAATTGGTTTTTCCGTGCGATGGTTGGTCTGCGATACGGGTCCAGGCAGCCGCAACCCAGTGGTCGGCCGATACGACATTCCTGCTCGCTAGTTTCCCCAACGAGGTGAAGACCCATTGGCCGTTTCGGATTCAGCCCATTATCCGACACGCGGGTAGGTCCAATTCGCGAATTACAATCCGCCGTGGCTTCCAGCGATATCGTCATCGATGACACATGTCAATTCTTCGCTCGCGATTCCTTTGCCGCTTGGCCTTGGTGATATTCGGAATAGACGTAGATCGGGATATGCAGGTCGCCCAAATGATGCTCGATCAGTGGCTTCACGTCGGACCAATCAAGACCGCCGACTCCAGTGGCCAAGCGTGGCAGTGCAACACTCTTGATCTCTTCCTTTTCAATCAGTTTACGTAAATCTTTGAGTGAATGGTTGATATGTTCAATGTGCGCCTTGCCCGGCAGATGGCCGTGGTTGCTGGACTCGTCCTGGGTCAGTAAACAGATCACTCTTGTCACGTCACCATTGGGTCCTGGACCACTCCAGATCCACGCCTTGCCTGGTTTCGGATGAGATTGGTGGCACCAGTGACGAAAGTCCTTTGCCATCGACGGCCAGCGTTCACGGAGTGTTAATGCAAGTCCTTGATTGAAATGATCGGCCGGTGCAACGCCATGCGCAATTGCTTCTGCCTTGCTAAGAATAATATCGCCACTGACTTCCTGAATCATCTGTTTGTCCTATTCAATAGGTTAAAAAGTTATCGGTAGACGCGAAGCCACTGTAGGTGTTTGGCGTCCAGAGAGGTTGCTGCGACGATTGGCGGTGCGGATCTATGCTGAATGATCCGCCCACAATTCGCGTATCGGTGCGGGCAAGACGGCTTTCACGTCATCGAGTTCTCCTTGCGTGACGTGACAGCCCAGAACGATAAATACCGCTCGTGTCAGTTCTTCGGAATCGACGCTTAAGTCGTTAGCAAACGATTCGTCGATGTGGTTGAGGAATTGTTCTTTGGTACGGTCGCGCACCGGTGTTTTTGCTGGCGTCCACGACTCGTAATACATACCGCGCAGCAACATTGGCAATTGAGCGGCTAAGTCCGTTGCTTCATGCACCGTCAAGCGATCTCGCAGAGTATGCAACACTGCTCGCAGACCGTGGTACGCACGTTGCGGATCCTCCCATTGCATTTCGTCCATGACTTCGCGAATCCATTCATTGGATTTTTCGACGGTTGACTCAAATGCAGCGATTTTAATATTGATCATTGCGCTGTGAATTTGATCGAGGATTAGTGTCTTGCTTCGGCGAGCAGTACGAATCGGGAATACGCATTCCACGGATCGCTTGGCGAGCCATCACAAGGATGTGAGGGACCGACGCTCGAGTTGTAAACGTCGTGTGGTTCGAACTCTTCAATGTGCCCTGGTGATACCGTCGGGTTGTGTGCGGAGGGTCGCATCTACAACGTGAAAGCGTGCGTCAACGCACATTTGCTGACAACAGTTTTTTCATCTCGGAGACTCCTTTGGGTGATGCCCTTTTTGTTTTCTTTGATGGGATTCGGCTTGGGATCGCGGAGTTCCCGTGATGAAAATCGGGTAACCACCCGAAAGTAAGTGCTGGGCCAACGAAACGAAACGATCAGGTTGCATCCCGCATGCCAATTGGCTCGCAAGAGAGGAATTCCGACCCTATTGGTTGTTTGACCAACATTGCTGCGCGATGAAGCCAAGTTTGGCGCACGGGTTGCAATTCACATGTTTCCTTGCGAGGGAACCTGCGCTATTCGTCGCACGAAACTGAAACCGTCACTACGCAACGTCAATGGAACCTATCTCATGGCAGACTATTCGGCCATCCGCGCCCAACTCGAAGAGCAACTCAATCAATTGATAACCCGTGCTGAAAAGATTGATGACGACTTGAGTGAACCTGGTGACGAAGACTGGGAAGAACGTGCGACCGAGTCCGAAGGTGACGAGGTAGCCGCTTCGGTTGGCAACCTTGCCTTGAAAGAGATCGAACAGATCAAGCACGCGCTGCATCGAATGGACACCGGCACCTACGGCAGTTGTGCACGATGCGGAATGAAAATCCCGAGCGAGCGACTCGAAGCAATCCCCTTCGCGACGAGCTGTACGGGTTGTGCTTAAGCTTGGACCGGTTCGCGGCATACTCTGTGCGGCGTTATCGGTAAGCACCAATCGCAAGCACTCACAGCATGCGACTGGGGCAAGCAGAACGAGAAAGACCGGCCGTACTTCAACGTGTGTTGACCCCCGCATTTTTGCAACTGAACGGGCGCGCGGAATTGCGACGTCGTTGCCGATGTTTATTTCGGATCAGTTTCCCAAATCCCGACGGTACAAGCTTTGCATAGGATGGATCGGGCAACTTGACTGACATAGAGAAGAAGACCCGCATGTATCGATTTGTTGTTTGCTTGATTGGGATGGTCGCCTGCGGATTCGTCAATCCGAGCCTTGCGGCAGAACCTGGAAACGTTGTTGAGATCGAAGCCTTTGTACGCAACGACAAACCATCCGCAGCTGAGGTGGCTGATTATTTGGCCGCGTTGTCCAGGCGAGTCCCTGGTTTAAAAATCTCGACTCATGACGTCATCAAGGACCGTTCGCAGCTTGCTCGGCTGTACGAGCTGACGAAGAAGACGGGGCGTAGCAAACCGGTGGTTCCGGCTTTCCACAGTTGCGGCCGGCTTTACTTTGGTTTTGAGAATGAAAAACAAAGTGGGCCGGCGATCGAAGATTTATTTACAGCCGATGTTTACACGCGAAATACTTGTCCACGGTGTCGTGACGCCAAGGAGTTCATCGCGAAATTGCGTTTGCGTTGGCCTGCCATTCGTTTTCGGATTCACGAAGTCACCAACGACTCCAATGCTCGCGCGCGTTGGCAAGCACTCTGCACCGGTAGCGGCAGCACGCCTGGGTTGCCGACATTTGACTTTGGCAACCATGTCATCATCGGTTACCAGGGAGACGATATAACCGGCAAGCAATATGAACAGTTGATACAGCGAAAGGCGAGCATTGAGTACGAAAAACCTGTTGCGAAACCTCCAAGATCAGATTCTTCTTTTCAGCAAATGTTGCCTCTAGGTTTTCCAGTCTCGGTTGTGAGCGTGCTGGGAGTCGAAGACGGGGGGGATGCCGAGGACGAGTTGGAACTGCCTGACGAAGCGAGTGAGATGGAGACGGGCGAGGCGACCGTGAAGCCAACGACTCCGGTGGAGACGTCCGTCAGTGAGACAATCGATGTGCCCGTGTTTGGAAAACTGCGTGTCGGCGATCTCGGCATGCCGTTGTTTACATTCTTGGTCGGTTTGGTTGACGGATTCAATCCGTGCGCCATGTGGATTCTTGTTTTTTTGTTATCGGTATTGGTCAACATCAAGGACCGGCGAAAGATTGTGATCATTGCCGGCACATTTGTTTTTGTCAGTGGATTGGCGTATTTCGCGTTCATGGCGGCGTGGTTGAATCTATTTCTTCTGATTGGCATCGTTCGGCCAGTTCAAATTGTGCTTGGTTTATTGGCGCTTTTTATAGGAATCGTCAACGTCAAAGATTTTGTTGCGTTCAAAAAAGGAATTTCACTCTCCATCCCCGAAAAACAAAAACCGGCACTCTATCGACGTGTTCGCAAGATTGTCGACGCGGAGTATTTGACCGTCGCGTTGGTCGGTGCGATGGTTCTTGCTGTCGTAGTCAACATGATCGAACTTCTTTGCACCGCCGGATTGCCGGCGCTTTACACACAAATTCTGACAATGCAGGAATACCCAGCGTGGAAAAACTATGGCTATTTGGCGCTTTACATTTCGGCCTACATGCTTGATGACACCGTTTTGGTTGTGATTGTTGTGGCAACATTGTCACATCGTAAATTGCAAGAGCGCGAGGGACGTTGGCTCAAGCTGCTCAGTGGAATTGTGATTTTGGCGCTCGGTTTGGTCATGCTTTTGCGACCATCCTGGCTGCACCTGCAATCTTGAGCATGGCTGGAAATGCACGCTGTGCTGCGGATCTTTAACCAGGGAAACTAAGCATGTCCTCTGTGCGTCGCATCGCCTATTTTTCGATGGAGATCGCGGTTGATCCGGACGTACCGACGTATTCGGGCGGGCTGGGGATGCTTGCCGGGGATACCGTCCGCACGGCGGCGGACTTGCATATCCCCATGGTCGCGGTGACGTTGTTGGCACGCCGGGGTTATTTCACACAGCATTTGGACAGCGTTGGAAATCAGACAGAACAATCTGTTGACTGGCGCGTCGGTGATCTACTGCATGAATCCGGTGTTTCGATCGAATTGTCGCTTGAGAATCGACAGGTAACCGTTCGCGCGTGGCAGTACGATGTCAAAACGCTCGACGGATTTACTGTACCTGTCTACTTTTTGGATACGGATGTAGCGGACAATAGCGAAGAACATCGACAACTGACCGGGCAGCTTTACGGCGGGGACGATCGGTACCGTTTGTGCCAGGAAGCGATCTTGGGGATCGGCGGGATTCGTATGTTGCGTGCGTTGAGTTACACCGAGATCGAGCGGTTTCATTTAAACGAAGGTCATGCGGCGCTATTGGGTCTGGAGTTGTTACGCGAACAGCGTGATCAGGCTGGCCGTGTCGACATTCAACCAAACGATATTCAAGAAGTCCGAAAGCAATGTGTTTTTACAACGCATACTCCAGTGCCGGCAGGGCATGATCGTTTTGACTTGACGCTTGTCGAGGAAGTTCTTGGTCACCGAGACGAATGTGGAATCACCGATGCGATCTGCCATGCCGGGCAACTAAACCTGACCTACCTGGCACTGGCACTTAGTCATTACGTCAATGGTGTTGCAAAAAAGCACGGAGAGGTCTCGCAGCACATGTTCGCCGATTATGAAGTGGATGCGATCACCAACGGCGTTCACGCCGCGACATGGGTGTCACCCCCGATGGCCGCTCTATTTGATCAGTACATCCGAGGATGGCGCCGCGATAACTTCAGCTTGCGTTACGCGTTAGGCATTGCTGATAACGATCTTTGGCAAGCCCATCAACAGGCAAAACATGCGTTGGTGGATTTCGTCAAAGTGCAGACGGACGTTCCACTGGATCCGGATGTTTTGACGCTTGGGTTTGGGCGTCGAGCCACCAGTTACAAACGCCCGACATTGGTCCTGAGCGATCTTGAACGACTGAGGCGAATCAGCGCGCGAGTCGGCCGATTGCAAATCGTGTTTGCGGGCAAAGCACATCCGCGGGACGAAGCGGGGAAATCACTGATTCGTGAAGTCGTTTCGCTCGGCGGGCAGCTCGGAAAGGATGTCCCTGTCGTCTACTTGCCCAACTACGACCAGCGCTTGGGGGCAACGATGACGGCGGGCGTTGATGTATGGCTAAATACCCCCGAGCCTCCGTTGGAAGCCTCAGGCACCAGCGGCATGAAAGCCGCGCTCAACGGTGTACCCTCATTAAGTGTTTTGGATGGTTGGTGGATCGAAGGCTGCTTGGAGGGATTGACTGGTTGGCCGATCGGACAACGTAACCATCAAATCCATGGTGCCAACGCTGAATCCTTGTATCAGCAGTTAGAAGAAGTGGTGGTTCCGCTGTTCTATACCAACCGCGAAGGTTTTATTCAGGTGATGCGGCACGCCATTGCGTTGAACGGTTCATTCTTCAACACGCAGCGAATGTTGCATGAGTATCTGGTCAAGGTATACCGAATCGGCCCGGCATGGGCACAATAGGGACGTGGGAACGTGACGGACGGTAAATGGGCGGCTGCACAGGAGGGTGAATCCATGCGACACAGTTGGGCGTCTCGCGAAGGATCGGCGTATCCGTTGGGCGTTTCGTACGTTGTCAGCGACTACGCACTGAACTTCGCAATCTACTCTCGACACGCTCAGCGCATCGTATTGGAACTCTATGATCGTGACGACAAGAAAACGCCAGTGTTCGAGTATGAGTTCGACTATTTGACGAACAAATCCGGGCCAGTATGGCATTGCCGAGTGCCGTTGTCCGAAGTATCCGACGCGTGTTATTACGCCTATCGCGTGGACGGTCCGGCACCAGGAGGCGGATTCGAATTCCATGCGTTCGACTTCGAGAAACAGTTAACAGATCCCTACGCGCGCACGATCTACTTCCCGCCCGAGTTCAGTCGCGAAGCTGCGAGACTGCCTGGATCCAATGCCGGCAAGGCGCCGCTGGGCGTGATACCACCGACAAAAAGCCAATTTGATTGGGACGGAGATATTCGGCCCAAACACGAGTCAGAGCTGATCATCTACGAAATGCATATTCGCGGATTCACTCAACATCCGAGTTCTGGGGTCGACGATTTACACCGCGGAACCTTTCTGGGTGTCTGCGAAAAGATTCCCTATCTGCGAGATCTGGGAGTGACTGCCGTCGAACTCATGCCTGTGTTTCAGTTTGATCCACAGGAGGAGAACTACTGGGGGTATATGCCGCTGAACCTATTCGCGCCGCACCATGCATATTCGACGTGTCCCGATGTTTGTCAGCAGCGGGACGAGTTCCGCGCGATGGTCAAGTCACTGCACGCTGCCGAAATCGAGGTCATTTTGGACGTCGTATACAACCATACGTGCGAAGGAAATCGTCTAGGGCCAACTTACAATTTAAAAGGAATCGATAACAGCACCTATTACGTTGCCACTGGTGACCCGACGGAGCCCTATGCGAACTTCAGTAGCACCGGAAATACGTTGCATACGGCGAATCGAGCAGTTCGTCTCCTTATTGTTGACAGCATGCGTTATTGGGTCGAGGAGATGCATGTCGACGGATTTCGTTTTGACTTGGCTTCAATTTTTACACGCAACTCAGACGGCACGATTGACTTGGACGACCCACCTATTTTTGGCCAGATTGGTGCTGAGGATGACCTGGCCGACATTCGTCTGATCGCAGAGCCGTGGGATGCGGCAGGCGTGTATCAATTGGGTCGTAGCTTTCCAGGCATGAACTGGATGCAATGGAATGCCAGCTTTCGAGACACGGTCCAGCAGTTTGTTCACTCAGACGCCGGTGGGATCGGAAAACTGATGACACGGATCTATGGCAGTTCGGATCTATTCCCCGACGACCGGGCCTACGCGTACCGACCTTGCCAGAGCGTGAACTATGTCGCTTCGCATGATGGCATGACGATGAACGATCTGGTTTCCTACAATGCAAAAAATAACTGGGTCAATGGACACGATAACCAAGACGGGCACGATGATTACAGTTTTAATTGCGGTTGGGAGGGCACCACGAATGTTCCGACGGCGGTGGCTAGCCAACGCAAGCAACAAATCAAGAACCTGTTCTGCCTGTTGCTCTTGTCAAACGGAACGCCAATGTTCCGAATGGGGGACGAATTTTCGCAGACCCAACAAGGCAACAGCAATCCGTATAACCAAGACAACGAAACGAGCTGGTTAAACTGGGAGCTAGCGAAGGAAAACAACGACCTCCTGCGATTTGTCAAGCGGATGATCGCGTTTCGCAAGTCGCACGCATCCATTAGCCGATCAAGGTTCTGGCGCGACGACATTAAGTGGTATGGAACGGATCGGCTGGTCGACTTCTCGCCGCCGTCACGCTGCATTGCCTATTGCCTACATGGCGGGACTGAAAACGACGACGATCTGTACGTGATGATTAACGGTAGCGATTCGACACAAACGTTTGGTATCTACGAAGGCAGTCGCGGCCAATGGCAAAAAATAGTCGACACTTCACTGCCTAGCCCAGAGGATATTACCGATGGCTCCGGCCATGCCATCACCACACCAAGCTGCCAAGTGGAAAGCAATTCGATTGCTGTGCTAGTACGCGCGAAACCATCCGTGACTTGAATTCGCTGCATTGCACTATGTCAGTGCTGTGCTTATGACGTCAGACGTTGCCCAGCTAATTCAATTTAATTCTATTCGCTGCTTTCGCATGTACGAGTGGCATTCGACACAACGAACTGTCATCTTTACGTACCCCAGTGTTGCGCGGCTGATGTCCTTTTCGGCAGCGGCATCGGTAATGATGTCAGCTGCTTGGCGGAAATCCTGGCTTTGGACGACATACTTTTCTGTTTGAATCACCTTCCAGCCGCTTTCTAGGCTCAGCAGCTTCAGCGCCCTCGCGTTCTTTGCAATCGCATCGAAATCTTCAAGAGTCAGGCCCTCCAAAATCGCTTTCGATCTTTCCAGTTTCATCTTCATCAGTGGTGTGACGCGGTGCGACGGTTGTTTCTTGGGAGGGTCAGCCTTCATTCCCTCTGAGCCAGCGATCGCGATGATCAGCGTGAAGGTCAAGATAAACAGTTTTTTCATAATGAGACTTTAACTTGGAGAATCGATACGGTTTCAAAAATGGATGTCTGTTTGCTTCGATCGGAAGCCCGTTTGAATGAATCGGAGAGTCATGTTCGCAAGTTCTCAAAGCGACAATTCGATCATCTTTCGACCGAGGATTCGGTGCAAGAATCGCAACCGTCCTGTGGGTTCCGTCTTGCTCTTCGACTTCGACGAGCACGTATTGTAGGGAGTTCTAAAGTCGCTGCGATGAATGAGTTTTGTTCAGTGATACTAACTTTATCGCTGGCTGGAGCCTGTACGGCGACATCGCTGTGGCTCGCCGGGGTCCTCTAGCTGGACACAATGCGTCACCCAACGCTGGTCTAATCGAACATGGCTGTGAACCGTCGCTGCATTTCCTCCGGGGCGACGTCTTCAATCGACGAGCCGAGCAACCACTCGTGTCCAAACGGATCGCGTACTTTCGCGGCACGTTCTCCGTAAAATTGGTCCTTGGGTTCCATCACCAACGTTGCGCCGGCCTGGACCGCCGCGTTCGTCATCGCATCGACATTCTCAACATGCAGGTGGACTGACGACCCAGTTCCGCCGAACGCTTCGGGCCCCTGGATGCCGTACTCGGGATACTCGTCAGAGACCATCACGGTGCAGTTGCCAAATTTTAATTCGGCGTGGCCAATACGACCGCCGGGTTCACTGAGTCGAAAACTTTCGGTGGCACCAAAGACGCTTTTGTAAAATTCGATCGCTTTGGACGCGTCGCGAACACGCAGGTAGGGGAATGCATCCAGGATTTTGTTGGTCGTCAAGGATTCGTACTCCGCGTTGAGGCAAAGAGATAAGAGATGGAACCGAGAAGAAGGCAATGTTCGGCTTATCGATTTCCACTCAAGGCCTATGTCAAGCCAACCCATTGCCGTGGGCAAGGATTTTGGATCGACCACCTATTTCGTCTTGGCAAGACCGTCGAACGTTAGTCCTTTCTGATCGTCTCGTATGCAACGAGCTCTAATTGACGTGCTGACAGCAATTTGTCTTCTGGTGCTGTCAGCCGGCGACTTGATGAGTCCGTGTTGCAAACAATGATCTTGCCCGTCTGGTCCAGCAACACCGCATACATTTTGGATGAAACGCCTTTGACCCGTTGATTCTGATCGAACTCGATGTCGGACTCCCAACGACTCAATTGCTCCTTCGTACCATCAGCAAAGTGAACCACCACCTCACGCAGACCAGACGTCAGGTACAGGTCATACTTGGCCGCGCTGGCGAGTTTCAGATGGGTGTTCCGGCTTTTGTCAACCGGATCCTCGTATTGAAGGTCTGCACGCAACCGAAGTTCAGAACCGTCGGCACTGGGTTGAACGGTTGAATCCAATTGCTCCAGTTTGCTGATGACCTTGCCGGAGCGACCCGCCATGGTCGTCGTCGAATCAGCGGAGATCGGTTCGCTACCAATCCGGCGTTTCGATTCGTAAATGACCATTTTGAAATGTGTCGCGGTATGCAATCGTTCCTTGGGGCCTTGGATAACAAGACTGCCCAGTTGCAGAGGCGTCTGGGACGGTTCGACGTCAGCGTCCTGTTTGCAACAACCCACCAATCGACCATCCTGGTTATAAAACGCCGCATAGTAGGCGGCAAACATTCGCGAGTCACCGCTGTTGGTGATATCGATCAGAGGATTGATCAACCACGTATCCTCTACAAATGGTGCGATGGTCAGTCGAATACGATACGACATCCGGCCGGTGATTTGAAATTCAAACGGATTCTGTCGATCATGAACATATGGGTTGAACGTTCCTTCGGCACGCAACGCGTGTGTCGAGCCAGTTTCCAAATCGGGCAAGTCCAATGTCACATCGCTGGAGAGAACGGTTTCGCCGGCTATGTCCGAGTCGGCTGGCCGTGGCGTATCGGTGACATCATTGGATGACCTCCGGCATGCCGCCGAAGAGAATGCGATGACCAGCAAGATGCACACGGAACTGAAGTGGTCGTTTTTCATCGATTGCAATTGGGCGAGCGTGATTGGTTGTTCATTTGATTTCAGCTTGATTGCGAAGCCAAACATGTCCATTCGCGACAAGCCGGCCTTGATCAAAGTCGCATTGGGAAACCGCAAACGAGCCGTCGCCATTAGACTTGCAGGCGACAAGCAACAACATGTCTCGTTCTCGACCAAATGACGTCTTTCACACGCCAGCGGGTCGCATGCAGGTTAACATACCTGGAGCGAGTGCTACTTGTAATGGCGATACGAGGCGGGACGTGTCGTTTCGACTGTGGTCGAGCATGATTCGCGTTTCTGCGACGATCGACCACTTTCTGACTATCAGACGCGATAAGACTCCAACGATGCGAATTACCGGTTTGAACGTCGTCCGTTATTATGCGTTGCTGTTTGCCTGCTTAACAGGCACCGCAGCATGTGAAGAGCCGATCTCCCCAACGCACTCGCCAACGCGTCCCAATGTCATTTTGATACTTGCCGATGATTTGGCGTTGGGAGATTTCGCATCGAATAACGGTGGAATGAGTCATACGCCGAATTTGGATCGATTGGCACAGCAGAGCGTTCGGTTTCGGCAGGCATACAGTGCCTCTTGTGTTTGCGCGCCGGCGCGGGCAGCGCTGCTGACCGGACGGTACCCACATCGGACCGGCGTGGTCACGTTGAACATGAATCGTTATCCCCATCTGACACGGATCAGATTGGACGAGACGACGATTGCCGACGTCATGAAGGCTGCGGAGTATACGACGGCCCTGATCGGCAAGTGGCATTGCGGAATTGGCGAAGCCTACCACCCAAACCAACGCGGCTTCGACGAATTCGAAGGCTTCAGTGGGTCGCAGGAACTGTCGTACTTCCGCTATCAGTTGGATATCAATGGCAAACCCGAGCAGGTTGTCGATGATTATTTAACCGACGATCTATCGCGTCGCGCAATAGCGATGGTGCGTCGCCATCGTGATCGTCCTTTCTTTTTGCATCTGGCGCATTATGCACCCCATCGCCCACTGGAAGCGCCAAGGCAGTTGATCGATTCGTACATTGAAAAAGGCGTCGACGAATCGACCGCAACGATTTATGCGATGATCGAAGTGATGGATCGAGGAATCGGGGAGTTGCTGAGTGAATTGGAGCGTTTGAAAATCGCCGAAAACACGATCGTCATTTTTGCGAGCGACAACGGCCCCGATCCGTTGACCGGTAATCGTTTTAATCAAGATTTGCGAGGCATGAAATACGAAGTCTACGAAGGCGGTATTCGTGTGCCGCTGTTGGTTCGTTGGCCCGGCGTTTTCGAGCCGGGTGATCGCGATCAATTAGTTCATTTTGTCGATCTCTTTCCAACGATTCTGGATTTGTGCGATGTGCAGTACGATTCGAAACTGCCGCTGGATGGATCGAGTCTCGCCGGCGTTCTGCGCGATCGCTGGATCGAGCACGATCGAACGCGATTTTGGCAATGGAATCGAGGCGTCCCGAATTACACCCACAATGCGGCGATGCGAGAGGGACCCTGGAAGTTGGTCAGGCCTTACGTCAATCGAGGTGCCAATCCGAAAGATTCGACCCAACAGCCCGTGTTGTATCACGTTGCTGACGACCCGAAGGAAGCTGTCGATCGATCGGATCAAGAACGGGCTCGTTACACCACGATGTTACGAAAGCTTGATGATTGGTCGGAGTCGGTCGAGCGATCGCGAATACGCGAAGCATCACCGCCGACATCAACGGAACCTTAACACGATGTCGGTCGGCATGCATCACTAGTCAATCGGATCGCCAGCGAAAGGGGACGCTCGTGAATCTGACGACGACCGAGTCGGTCAACGCCGCCTTTTTCTGGCTTCACCGTCTTTATGGCTTCACCGTCGCGGTGTGCGAATCGACGGCGAGTCGTAAGTGACAGTTTGGCTGGCTTCGGGCAGCATCTTGTTGGCATCAGAGAGCCAGTGCTTGATCAACTGACAAAAAGGTGCTCCGAGACCGCCGCGTGTCAACGTTTGCATAAAGGGATGGGTGCCATCTTTTCCGATCAATGCGTCCTCGGCGTTTGCGAAACGCTTTTCGGGATCAGGGTCGATCAATTTGCGCAAGAGCGTCATCAGTTCTTTGGATTTTTGAAACTGCTTGGGCACCAATTCATCGAGCCGATTGGGTAGGTGCAGCTTTTCTGCCAATAGGTGACGATCCCATTCGGTTCCCAGCATACGAGTTGAATCGGAATCGAGGACGGGACCGGACACGGCGGGCTGACCGCTTAGCAGTTCGATCAGAACATAACCCAGGCTGGCCAAATCCGACTGAGGCGTCCACGCGTCGCCCTCGAATATTTCTGGCGGAGCGTAACGTGGAGTCCAGGTATGTCGGTGAGGCGGTTCGTCCTGAGCGAACGCCGACCCAATGTCGATCAGCCGGATTCCACCGTAACGGTCCAGCATAATATTGGACGGTTTGATGTCACCGTGAACGATCCCTTCACTATGAAGCGCATCGAGAGCCCGCAAGCACTTTTCGATGATATTGACCGCCATACCGGGTTTCAATCGCGATTGAATCGTACCTTGCGTCGTGATCACCGAACTATTCAAGTGTTCCCAGCGCTCGTCGTCGACCTTGTACCGCAACCTCTCCATTAATTCAGGCCGGAGCAGGGTTGCCAAGTCGTGGCCTTCGATCCAGCGCATCACCATCAAACAAATGTCATGGTGATATGTGAATCGGTCGACCATGACCAAGTTATCCACTTGCATGCGGTAGACCAGCGAAGCGATTTTTCCCATTCGGTCCATGTCGTCGTAGTAGTCCGAAACGCTGTCATAGGGTTCGGGCGAAAAGATCTTGACCGCTTTGGGCAAGTGATGTTCATCGACACAATGGGTCAGGTAGACGATCCCCTGTCCACCGCTACCAATCACTTTCATTTTTCGATAGTCGTATCGGTAACTGAGGTGATCGTCTCGTTTGCAGGCGTCCAGTTGGAACATCAGACGATCGAAATCCGGATCACGCGCGGTGACGGTGACTCGCTTCCCACGCGTCTCCTCTTGTGACGGAGCACGAAACTTAGTTTCTGCGGCGGACTTTGCTGCATCCTCTTCTTGCTTTGCCCGGTTGATGATCTCGTCGATCAACTCTGACGAACTACCGAGATCCTCCATCGCTTGCTGGTCGTCGTCGGTCAAACTGCCAGCGAGATTCTCCGAATCGAAATCCAACAGTGGTTCAAAGACAAGATCGACCAACTGATCGACCACTCCCAACTCTTTCTCGTTTGGACTGGACTTCGCTTTGACGTCGCTACTTTGTCTTCGCATTGGGTATTTATTACTCATCACCGTCGATCTCCTTTTCCAATTGACTACGCAATTTCCGTCTAGCGTCTCTCAATGCCGATTTAACAGCCGATTTGGACATGGGATCATTCCCAGTCCTCCATTTTGTTGCATTCACAGCTTCTGTTAGCTCAGCCGTAGAAGGCTTACGGTTGTATTCTAGTAGGAGCTCAATAAATATTCGCATCACGTGATGATGCCTGTCGGTCAAGCCCGCCATCTCTGAGGCCCGGTCGAAAGCACTCAACACAAAAGTGCGAAAGTCTTCGAAGGTCCTGCCGGTTGTGCAAGGGCGTCGTCGATCGCTGGACATCTCCGAGTCGAAGTCTTTCATTACCGCCGCACGTCGAACAGCACACCGTCGCCGTATCTCGTCAATCGCAGTGTGCGCAGCGATGCAACAGATGTAGGCGTTCAGTCTGCCCCTGGCTTCGTACTTGCCTGCTGCGGCGTTCTTCCAAATCTCTAACAACGTTTCTTGATACAAATCAGCAAGATCCTCAGACGAGAAATTCCTGCTGATGGCACGTAAGATTCTGAAGATATATTTGCGTTTTTCGGTATCTAAATAGATGACACCTGTGCGTTGGGCACGCTCACAATCGGATGCGAGTAACCGCTCGATCGCTTCGTCGCTGCGATCGACGTCGTTCGTTTGATCGTCGTTCTCACGACGACCGTCATCTGGGCTGTCACGTTTCTGCATGGGTCGCCTCCGGTGATCCACTCGATTACGTCAACTGTTGACTCGTGTCTTGTCTTATCCCAAATCCTTTAGCTGTTGGGCACAGAACTTGATAAATTGTCCAACAAATTTTTCTTCATGCAACGAATGATTCATCGATCGCTCCTGTTGCGACTTTCTCAATCAAATTCTCATTTTTTTCGCCTCCGCTTTGCGCCGTCGCCGATTCAATGGTCGCCGATTGCATTTCCGACCGACAGGTCGACCGGGGCTAGCATCACGGGTATCGGATCTCCGTTGTCGATGGTTGTCCCATGTTCAAGGTTGTCGCAGCCGCATCGTTCGCTGAACCATCACGAAATCAATGGGCCAGGGAGCCGTAACTGAAGGAAACGAAATGTGGTCTCATTGGGTGTATCGCAACGCGTTTTGACGCGAGGCGAACAATCTGACGAATTAGTCAGATTTTCTTTTCACAAAGATCATTGACGATGATTTCGTCGCTAATTGCAGCGACTTTTTAAGTTGACCGCGAGTTTCTTCGCCTCCAGTTCGCACTTCTTGCGAATGAATGAATGTCGGCACGTCGTTACGAGCTTGCGGCTACAGGCGTTTGATTCTGTGTCGCGATTTCGACACGTCTGAAATCGATCGACAAGTGAATCGATAACCACACGACAGCAGGGGGAATAGTCATGGCATTGCTTTGGAAAGCGTCGAAAGATGGCCTGGTCGCGGATCAGGTCGGCGAGGCGAACATCGAGGTCGGTACGAACAGGCACGACATCATTCGAATCATCTCGGTGCCCGCAAAGGGCGGCGTTCAATACGCATTGATTTCGCACCCGAAACTGGCACTTCGCGTCAACGGGAGGGCGGTGGTCGCCGGTTTGCAAGTTCTCAAGCATAAAGACGAGTTGCAATTTGGCGACCGGCAAATGTTTTTCTCTGCCGAGTCGGTGCCGAAGGTAACCGTCTACCGGCACGACGGCGCGAAACGCCGACCGCACTGCCCGGTTTGTCGCGCGGAAATCGAGGACGGTCAACACATGGTTGTTTGCCCTGGATGCTCGCGTCGATATCACCAAATTGCCACGGCGGGTGATGCAACTGAAAAACCGTGCTGGACGTATCGCGAGTCGTGTCGCTTCTGCGAACAGCCGACTTCGCTTTCCGGACAACCGAACTGGCGTCCCGACGCGGAAAGCATCCACGAGTGGGCCTCGAATTGACAACCTGGACTCGATCGGACGAGGAGTCAGAGATATGCCATTGCAACAACATCAACCAATCAACTTGCCCAGTTCCTCCGAGCTGGCGCTGGAGCGACTTCGATCGACACGAATTTTGGTCGTCGGATTGGGGAACATCGGCTCGCAGTTAGTCACGTCGTTGGCACCGTTGGTGAAATTTATCCGATTGGTCGATCGTGACGTCGTCGAGCCTCACAACGCATTGAATCAATCGTATCGACCGGACCAGTCCGGACAGATGAAGGTCGATGCGACGGCCGATCGACTTCAACTGATCGCTCCGGATCTGGTGGTCGAGCGACGCGCGATGGACTTGCGAGACCTACCCGGTGGCGACTTGGCTGACATACAGATCGTCCTATCCGGTCTCGACTCACTGTTGGCCCGCAGAGACCTCGCGGAAAGGGTCTCGGTTCTGCATCTACCGTACATCGATGGCGCTGTCGGCGACTACCAGGCACGGGTGCAAGTGTTGCTGCCCGGGTGCGCCTGTTTGGAGTGTAGCTGGGGCGGTGAGCAGTATCGTCAAATTGCGACAGAGTATCCCTGTCATCCTGATCGAACCGAATCGACCAGACCGACCGTGGCGCTGTCCTGCACCGGCGCCGCTGCTGCTTCGCTGATGGTGGCTCAATGCATCGTCCTGATGGGCGAGAGTCCCCCTGAGCAAAGCTATGAGATCAACGGCGATCTGTTGACCGGACGATTCATTTCATCCAGGCGTCGCCGCAATCCGGCATGTCGGTTCGCACATGAGGGTCCGCCACGCGTGGTTCAAATCGCAACACAGTTCGATCAGGCGACCGTCGCCGATTTGATTTCGGCGGCAGGCAATGCATTCGCATCGGATGCGTTGCAATACGAATTTCGACGTGGCGTGCTGCCTAGCGAACTGTTCGCTTCCGAGCGTTTTGCGTCGACTGATTACCTCCACCGCGTCGCGGATCGTCGACTGAGTGCGTTGGGCCTGACGGTGCGAGACCGTGTGGTGATTCGACACCGTGATCAACCCGGTTTGGCTCATGTCTGTTTCGAGTCTCCAACCAGGAGTGAACGATGACGTACGACTACCAGCCCGATCTACCGACAAACCCAACCGACGCATTGATCCTATTGGGTTCCGGCCCAGAGCCTCATGTGGACCCGGTGATGCACGGTTTCTTGCACGAAAACTATCTCGCGTTGAAATCGCAATGTGAGAACGGCGGCTTGCTGTCGTATGTCTCGTTGGGGGCGACGATTCCGTGGCTCTATCGGCTTGAGTTTCGCACCCGCGGTTTTGTTCGGACGAATAGCGGCGTCGTTCGATCGCATGAGCGGCACATCGTGGCGTTGCGGTTCGGGGCGGACTTTCTGCGCACTGCGGATCGTTTTGCTATGTCGCGATTGGTGGAGCCCAGCGGGAACGCGTTTCACCCAAATATTTCCCCCAGCGGCGGAATTTGCTTGGAAATCTACCCGGGCGAAACGCTGATCGAAATCTGCCAATCGTTACACGACCTCTTTCGTTGGCGGCTGCGGCAGTACGACGAACGCGACGCACTGAACCCCGACGCATGCGCTTGGGGTCGTGAAAATATCCAACAGCCGATTGACGATCGACCTTTGTTCGGACGATCTGTGGCAATCGACTGGCAACCCACTGGAGACTCCAACGAATGTTGACATCCACCATCGCTCACGCGCGCCGCGACAGCGCGGCTTGCAGCAGCCAACCGGATCAAGTCATGACACGACCTGAGCGTTCCTATTTGACATACAAGGCAGGCGGTTGGATCGCGGTGAGCCAACCACGCAAAGACCTGGTGGCCGATGCCCACGCGTTGCTGGATCGGCCGAGGGAAAACAATCCCGGCAATCAGCGGTTCACGATCGTGGACGGCGGCGTCCGTGAGCTGGGTGAGTGGCGAACGAGTGGTTTGCTGGCCGCCGCAAACACGAACCGATTCTCGGAACCTGCGTCCTGGCGGGGCGACCGAATCGGAATTGACGAACAACCCGATACCGACGAACTAGCGTGTGTGGTCAACGATACACCCTTCGACTGGAAACCGCTGGAGCAGAGCGATCACTGGCAATCTGTTGTCACGCATCCTGACGGCGGTCGTTGTGAGTTAACCGTCTTGCCGGTGCAGGGTGGTATCGAGACGCGTGCGACGGTGGCCGCCTGGAAATCGGATTTATCGGACGTCTCTCGCGAAGCCGTCGCCAAGTTTTTGTTGGCTGCTCACAACCACGTGCGCTTCACTCGATTTGTGCTGGGAACTGGCGGTGTGTCAGCCATTTCGTTCGCCTGCACCAGGCAGATGGATACGCAGTTACCCGACAGCATCTTGGCAGTCATTGCAGCCCACCGATGCGTTTTTCGTGAGGTGCAGTTGCTGTTAAGCGACTCGGTCGCGAAGCAATATTTGGCGGCGATCCAGTAGATCGGCGTCATAGATCAGGATTCAAGCCATGTTGGTTTGGAGACAACGTTGATTACTCGAAAGTGAATGGAGAGGAAGCTCATGATTCTTAGTGATGACAATACGATGACGTTGGAGGTCGAAGATTTCACCGGCCAAATTCGTCGTCGCGCAGATGGCATTCCCCGTGCGGCGACCGTCGGCGACTTGGTCCAAAGTATTCAAGGCGAAATGCAGTTGCCGGATCAAGACGCGCAAGGCCGCCCGATTCTTTACGGAGCCGTTTCGGCCAGCGGTGACATGCTCAACGCTACCGACACGGTAGGCGATGTCTTAGCGGACGAAGACGTGCTGACGTTGACCCGATCAGTCACCGCTGGGCACTGCTGTTAGGCAACCAGCAAAGCACCCGGTTTCGCCTCGTCCGCCTGCTGGCAACGGGTTCCAAGCGGGTCACTTCGCCATCGGAGTCGACCCGCTTTGCGGCACCAAACATTCCCCAATATGAGGCTGACTATGTCGACAGATCAATCCATCCGAACACAGCACGGATACGAGCTCGAGTTTGTGAACGAAACAGGCACTGTCGTGGGACGTCGACGAATCAAAAGTACGGACTTCGGCCATGCTGTTCGCGATGCTGCGTTCGATGCGCTTAAACGTGGACTGATCGACGACTTGGTCGGTCAGATTCGTGAGGTGACGGTTGAGCCTCTGTATATCGATCCGGCAGATGCGTTGCCTGAAACCAACGGGTTTCGAGTCACGCTGGGTTTGGTAAACGCGGGCGAACATGTCTACGACTATTCCTTGAGCTATTTCACGATGCTGGCCAATCAAGAGCGTGCGGAAATGAATCGCATGGCGCAGTCGGCACCCAGCGATCAGTTGCGTTATCGGCTGCAAGCTTTTTTGGATGACGACGGTTGGAAACCAAACACGAACAAGTTGTCGATTTCGCTCCATGATGAGCGCCCAAATATTTCGCTGCGAAACGGATCGTTGAACGATTTTGCAAGTCGCGACCGATGGGACGACTGCAACCGGTGGGATGTACCTGTGGTTGTCGATCAATCGGTCGTCGAAGAGGTCGTCGATGAATCAAAAGCGACTCCGGATCGTGAGATCGGAGGCTTCCTGCTGGGAGATTTGCATCGCGATCGATCCACCGGCGAAATCTTTGTCTCAGTCACGGGACTGGTGTCGGCAGCGGGTACGACCGAGTCGAGCGAGATATCGGTGACTTTCACACCCGCCTCGTTTGTGCATGCTCGCAAGATGATCGAATTGCGCAGTCGTGGTGAATCGATTGTTGGCTGGTATCACTCGCATCCGTTCACAGTGTGCGCCGAGTGTCCGATTCCAATGCCAAAAGAGTGCATCGAGAAGATTCTGTTCTTCTCGGCCGACGACGTTCATGTCATGGCGACCACCTTTGAAAGACCTCACATGATCGGACTGCTGGCAGCCGTCGAGCCACGCATCGAACAGGCCATTGGTCATCTGCCGGTCAAGTTGTACGGCTGGCGCCATGGCGAAATCCGGCCGCGCGGTTTTGATGTGGTCCGCAACTGTGCCGACTGACAGACCAATTTCATTCCAAAGATCATTCAGGAGAACGACGATGACGAAACAAGCCGAGATCCAAGAGCAGGCCGATTTGCCGTCCCAGGAGCAACCCGATTCATCGGGCAACTCCTTCGTGCAAACGTGCAAGGTGATTGATGAAGCGCACGCAAACAAGGATGCCGATGCCGTACGCGATGTTGCGGTGACCCTGGCGAAGCGTCTGTCAACCGCCGAGCGGCGTCTCGGCAAAGCGACCCGTTTTCAACAAGCGGCCCGAGAGAAACTAGAGGCACTGACCCTGCCGGCTCAGTATCCGGTCACGATCATACGCGTTCACCAAAATGGTCGATTGATTGTGGAGGTCGCTGGTTCGGGGAATTCACGCGTTTGCGTGAGCGTGCATCCAGATGTGAATCCGGCAGATTTGGTGGTCGGTGCGACAGCGGTGGTTTCCAGCCAACGCAATTGTTTGTTGTCAGTCACCGCCCCGGAAGGTCCATGGAAGAACGTTGCGACGTTCGAGCGCTACATTGGTTCATCGGATCGCATGTTGGTTCGCGATCGTGACGCCTTTTTGGTCGTCGACCAAAGCGAGGCGTTGCGCGGTACGACGTTGACCAAGAGTGACTTGATCGGGTTTGACCGCGACGTGTCGGGGATCGCGTATGCACGATTGGATCCGCCAGCGAGCGAACACCTGTTTGACGACGATGTCACGGACGACTTTGCACGGTTGGGCGGATTGGATCAGCCGATCGCTCGAGTGCGCCAAATCATTGACTTTCGATTTCGCCATCCACATCTAGCATCCAAATACGGTCTGAAAACCAAGTGCGGCATCTTGTTTCATGGACCTCCCGGGAATGGCAAGACGGTGATGGTCCGCAGCGCTGTTTCCTACGCCCGTCGCTTGATGCCTGATAAGCGTTGTCGGTTTATGCACACCGCGGGCTCGCAGGACAACAGCAAGTGGTTTGGCGAGTCGGAGCAGAATCTGATCGAGCGGATGGATGCGATCCGAGCCGCAGCAAAGGACGCAATCGTATTTGCATTCTGGGATGAAGTTGATGCGATCGCCCGATGCCGAGGTACCGATCTGGGTAGCGGCGCACCGGATCGGATTCTGAACACATTCTTAAGTCAACTGGACGGAATGGCTGCCTTGGAAAACGTGGTGTTGATGTTCGCTACCAATCGAGCCGACACGCTGGATCCAGGGTTTATGCGTGCGGGTCGGGTCGACCAAAAAATCGAGATTCCGTCGCCCAATCGCCGCGGTGCCAAGGCGATCTTGGAACGTTATCTCGGCAACGGCTTGCCATTGGCGTCGCCGCATGACAGCACGGACCAACTGGTTGCACCGTTGCTTTCACGTTTGTTCGCACCCAACGGACAGTACGCACGCGTCGCTGAAGTCAAGCTGAACGATGGTCGTCAGTTGGGCGTCGCCGGGCGTCATCTGATCAGTGGTGCGATGCTGGAGAACGTTGTGACGATGGCGGCACAACATGCAGCCGTCCGAGAGGCCGAGACGGGTCAGGAAGGTGTGACTGAAGAGGACCTGCTATTTGTGCTCAACGGCGAACTGACCGCTGCGGTTTCGCTACTGACTGCGGCGAACATCAAGAACTACGTCGCAACGATCCCCAAAGAATCGCAGCCGATCGCTGTGGATTCATTATTGACATCGTCCTCATCCGTCCCCGCGAGGTAAAGCAATGGTTGATCAAGGCAAGCAAGATCCCCAGTTGACGGTCGCCAAGATTTTGGGCGCGGATTGCGAATTGTCCAATGCGATCATGGGTCGACACCCCCAGCCACCGCGTATCGCGGCAGCGACGCTACTGTCACATATCGATGGCTTTCCGCGACGTCGGAAACGGGGAACCGCGATTGAACGAGACCGACGGTTTTTGCCGCAAACTGCCGCATCGTTTTACGAAGATTCAGATCACGTTGAGCTGAATCTGCCGGAGCATACCCGTGCGATGGATCACGCCAACATGCTGCATGGCGCTGGATTTCGTCCTGTTCAGCAAGCGATGCAGGCTGCCCAGCGTGAGTTGCCTGCGGACACGCGGATGAACGTGGTGGCCAACTGCAGCGATGGGCACACCTCCTGGGGCAGCCACCTGAACATCATGGTGACTCGAAATTGTTTCGATGACATTGTCGCACGAAAACCACATCAAGCTGGATTTCTTGCGACGCATTTTGTCACCTCCGTTGGATACACCGGGCAGGGGATGGTCGGAGCGAGCAATGGTCGGGCCAACTGCACGTTTCAACTGAGTCAACGAGCGGACTGGTTCGAGACATTCGCCAGTCATCAAACAATGTTTGACAGGGGCGTGATCAACTTGCGTGACGAATCTCATGCGAATCGCCAGTTAGCACGCATGCACATTATTTTTTTCGACATGGTTTTGTCACCGATCGCCAATATTCTCAAAGCCGGCACAACCCAATTGGTCTTGGCGATGATCGAAGCAGGCTGGGTCGATCCAACCCTTTGTTTGGACAACGCAGTCGCTGCTGCATCGGAGATCAGTCGGGACATGTCCATGCGATGTCGACTCCAGACAGTAGTTCGCGGGCGGTTGATGACGGCGGTGGAGATTCAGCGTGCGATCGCCGAATTGGCTGGTGAGTTCGTCGCAAGCGGGTGTGCCGAAGGGATCGTGCCTGACGCCCAGCAGATTGTTGACCTTTGGATCGAAACGCTGAGCTTGTTGCAGCGCGGCGAGATAGAAGCTTTGGCCAAACGTTGTGATGCATGGTTGAAATTCCTTTCACTTGATCGACAGCGTGCCCGACGAAACCTGTCCTGGCCATCCGATGAGATGCACATTGCCGATTCGTTATTTGCCAGTCTGGACCCTCAAACGTCGCTGTTTTTTCAAGCCGCCGAAAAAGGGTTTGTGCAACAGATGCCCGATACGGCAACCGTGGAGCGGTTTGCGACCGAGCCGCCCGACGATACGCGAGCGTACTTTCGCGCCCACGTCCTACGTCGATTTGGCAAAAACGTTGATTCGATGGATTGGTCTCGAATCACTTTTCAGGTTCCCACCGCACGCCATTGGGCATCGTTCGCAGACATTCCGATGTTGGATCCCCGCCGTCTGACTCGGGCCGAAACCGAAGTCTTGCTGCAAGAGGCGACGACTCTGGAAGAGTTGGTCGAGGCTGCCAACGCGCTGACGCAAACCGACCAGTCGCTAGTCCCGGTCGGCTACCAAAACTAGTCGACACGAGTCCGAGCAAAAGATCGTGAGTCCGTTACCTATTTTCTTGTACCTCCAAAAGGAACCTCGCCATGGAACGCGAACAATCGTTTGAAACAGATCCGATCCAACATGGCCATGCCGTCGACCCTTCGTCGGATGCCGATGGTCTACAGCAGCAACGCGAAGAAATTAATGACTTGCTGCAATCCGCCGACGAGCATTTTGATTCGATTACCAATTTGTTCTCACACGGGTACTTACAGCAAAACTTTCAGACCGGCGGACAGTAGGTCTCGGCCGCAGCGGTAGGCAGATCCACAACGGTCATCCTACCGACGCGCTGACGTCCCCCGATTGATCACAGCTTATTGAGCCAACCTTTTTGATTACAACCTTATTGAGCAGGCAGGGAGCGATCCTGATGAAGAAAGCCAGAGCGTTCTTGATGGGAAACGAAACCGAATATTCGATGGCGCTGGCACCGGATGAACCATCGGATATTCGTAGCTCCGAGTCGACGTCGCTGGTGCGTCGGCGTAATTCACAGTTGCACGATGTGTTGTTGGCGGCCATTCGTGAGAGGCACGATTGGTTGCCGGATGTTCGTGGCAACGGCGGCATCTACATCGACAACGGAGCCAGGTACTACTTGGACACAGGCAATCACAACGAATTCAGTTCGCCGGAGTTGTCGACGCCGCGCGACTTGGCGACCTACGACCGGGCCGCCGAACGGATTTTGCGACGTGCTCAGGCGGACGTACGGGCCGGAGCCGACGGACTGAACATCGCCGTCACGAAAAGTAATATCAATTTTTCCATGCCGGATCGTGCGACTTGGGGGCTACACGAAGCCTACACCTGCCGAGTACCTCTCCGTGACGCGGCTCCGCAGCTGATGGCACATCTGGTCAGTCGAGTTCCCTATGCCGGCGCCGGTTACTTGTCGGCGGAGTCGCGAGGGACGGGATTCGAACTTTCCCAGCGAGCCCGTCATATGACGCGGCCGATGGGTGTGGAGACGACTCGGGACCGAGCGATTTTTTGCACACGGTCATGGAAGCCGTCGGACGTCAGTGAGACGGGATGGCGACGAACGAATCTGATCTGCAAAGACAGTCAGCGTTGTTCCTTTGGCGTTTACCTGAGCCATGGTGTGACCGGTTTGCTGTTCATGATCATCAACGAAGGCCATCGGATCGGTCGTACCATGAAACTGAAGAACCCGGTTGCCGCGATGCGATCCATTTCGCTCGATCCGACCTTGAAAGCACGCGTTGAGTTATCCGACGGACGTCAAGTGACCGCATTGGATATTCAGCGGACGTACCTGCGAGAGGCAAAGCCGCACGTCGAAAGTGGATGTTTCCCGCAGTGGACAGCCGAATTATGGAATCACTGGTCCGATACGGTCGATCAACTGGACAACGATCCGGGACAATTGGCCGATCGCCTGGATACCTATTTGAAGTTCAAGCTGTTTGACCGGCAGCTCAAGCGGGCTGAATTGACTTGGCCGATGCTACGCGAAGCACTCGGCGTGTTAACGATGGCCCGACATCGAACAACCGAATCGGTGATCGCGGCAGTCTTGAGCGAGGATGGATCTCAGCTAAGCAAGGAGGACTTGGTCCTGTTCCGTCAGCTTTCGAGTCATCGGGATGTCAAACGTGTCGGTTTGGAAAGATTATGCTTCGCCGTCCGCTTACAAGCGGTCGAATTGAACTATCACGAATTGGGTGGACTGTTTGATCAGTTGAACGACGCCGGCAAGATTGACTCGGTCGTTGTCGACCCGGACGCAGTGGAACCGGCGATGCATCGTCCGCCCGCCGGTGGGCGGGCCGAAGCACGCAGCCAATCGATCGTCGAAGCGAGTGGGGAGGGCTGGGCGTGCGACTGGGAATACGTGATCCATCGCGCGGACAAGCAGTGGTACGACCTGCGCGATCCGTTCAGCAACGAACGAGAGTTGACGACGTTTCCAGATGATTCCCAATTGGCACGTTCTTCCAGCATGTTGGCCAGCCTGATCTCGCGTTTGAGTGACTAGGTCGAGTGACTAATCGGACAGTGTTACTTAGGAATCACGGCGTCGTGTTTTTCCCATCCCAATAGCCGCACGGCGATAGCCGCGGTTCGTTGGGAAAACAACCGAGGCTATCGCCCATCGGCTAATGAAAAGCGGCGCTGTTCAGGAGTGCCGGGTGGATGGACAGCCACGTGGTGGCTGCGATGGTTGTCGCTGGACGTATGCCCAAAGTGAGCTGATCGCGATTTGTTTCGTGGGCGAGGCTTTTGCGATAGATTGTGTCGACGCAATCGGGGTGGATTGCGGTTGGAACACACCCTCGTAGACTGAAAGAGATCGCGATGGAACCTGCATTGATCGTGGGGGCGTCGATTTTTGGCGGCATTGCCTTGGTTGGAGGAATACTCTTTGCCGCTTACAAATTCGAGCAGGCTCGAACGGAGAAACTAAAGGCGATAGCCGATGAACTGGGACTGGAATTTTTTCCCAAGGGAGACGATTCCGTGAAGAATTCGCTGGGGCACCTGCAATTGTTTAACCGTGGCCACGGGCGACGTATGCAAAATATGCTTAGTGGCCAGTCAGACGAAATTGAGATGGCGATTTTTGGCTATCGCTACACGACCGGTGGAGGCAAGAATCAGCAGACGCATCAGCAAACGGTCATCAGTTTTCAGACGCCAGCTCTGTCACTGCCTGCATTCGAGTTACGTCCCGAGCACATGTTTCATAAAATCGGCAAAGTGTTCGGATATCAAGACATCAATTTCAATTCGCATCCGGTGTTTTCCAAACGGTACTTGTTGCGGGGGAGCGACGAAGAGGCCATTCGAAAACTGTTTACGGCGGATGTGCTGGCATTTTTTGAGTCACAGCAGGGGATCAGTGTCGAGGCTGATCGAGATCGGTTGATCTATTACCGCAGTGGCAAACGCAGCAAGCCAGAGTTGTTGCGAGGTTTTATGGAAGAAGGTTTTCGCGTGTATGGTCTGCTTCAGCACGGATCATCCGGTGCGTAATCGCCGACGACATAAGGTGATGCACCTGCACAGCGATCCGTTTTCTGATTAGCTGCCGGTGCTGTCAGGCGTGGTTGCGTCGTCACTCGCATCCGCGGCACTTCGTTGGGTCGTATCTCCCAATTCGGTTGGGTCGACGACGTGGATGTTGGTGGCCAGGTGTTCGTGAGCGATTCGTTGCACGTCGTCTTGGTCGACGCGTTTTTCGTGGTGCTTGGCCGATTTTTTGCTGGGCAGTCGACCGATATGGATCACTGGTTCACCCGGTTGAACGGCGGGCAATGTGGTCATCCCAATCACGACGCCGGCAAAGGGTGCATCGAGTCGGTTTTGTTCGGCTGCCATCAGATCGCTGTTGGTCGCCAGCGGTTGGCCCTCGACCACGATGTCTCCCGGTGCCACGTGCATTGACATGAACCCGCCGCGTTCAGCGCGAATCCACTTGGTCTGCTTCAGCATGGCTTGCGAGGGTGGGATATCGGGCTGGCCCTCCATCATCTCCAGTTCTTTCAGGACGTTCAAAACGCCGCGTGTCATGCAATCTGCTACCGACGGTTCGACTTTCCAAACTTCACCGCCTTCGACAACGATGGTGGGGCAATTCGCGGCAGTGGCTTCGCGCCGCAACGATCCTTTCGGGCCCGCTCCGGCCAACACGATGCCCGCACCGAATGCTTTTGCCAATCGCATGCATGATTCGTTATTGAAATCGGCACGTGCGTTGGGAAAATTCGTTCGCCGAACCGCCGCGGTGTGCAGGTCGACGCCGTAGTCACAGCGGGCGACCAATTCGTCAAAGATCACCCGTGCCAGGCGCGACGCCATGCTGCCGGTTTTGCTGCCGGGAAAGCAACGGTTCAGGTCGCGGCGGTCGGGTAAATAACGTGAATGGCGCTCAAAGCCGAGGACATTCAGAACCGGAATCAGGAGCAGCGTTCCGGCGGTGAGTTTCCATTCGGGGTCAGCCAATAAGGTTCGAATCGCTCCGGTGCCATTCAGTTCGTCACCATGCAGAGCCGCGGAAACAAAGACGGTGGGACCCGGGCGAATTCCGCGACGGATGTGAATCGGAACGACCACGTCACGACTGCTGTAGCTTTCGGTAATTTCCAATTCGCCACTGGCCGACTGTCCCGGGCCCACTTGTTGGCCAAACCACCGTTGCGCTTCGTTGGGATCGGTTTTTTTCTGCATCGGGGGTGATTCGACCGACGCGGACTCAGCAGGTTCCGACTCGTTGGTGCTCATAATCGTGTGTTTTTCATGAATGGCTGCCGCAGGTGTCCGCTCAGTATATCCGATGCTTTTGCGGACAAGTCTCCAGCGAGGATCCGATGCGGTTCGGCGTCTCCGCTTTGGTCCAGATAAATGCCGCTAGAGAGCCACCTGCTGCGATCTGTTCTCACGTGGCATAATTTCATCTGAGCCCATCAACGTAAATGCCCAGCGTCGTCACTGCCCACCCATGCAATGAGCGATGCGTTGATTGAGATATTGGACGACACCATCATGGAAACTCCTTCACAAAACGACGAAGCAACCGAGATGGAGGATCGCCCATGGGAGCGATTGTTGCAGTTGGCGCAGCAGGGCGATGTCGAAGAATTAGAGCGATTCGTTAGTGAATTGTCGACGGCCGATCAAGCACTCGCGATTAGTCGTTTGGATGCGCACGAGCGTCCCCAAGTCTTGACGGCGTTGACGTCCGATGACGCCGCTGAATTGATTAGCCACTTGGGCGAAACCCAGGCGGCTCGCACGATCGAGATGCTGGAGCCCGACGACGCCGCGGCGATTGTGCACGAGCTACCCAGTGACGAACAGGCTGATGTTCTGGGGGACTTGAGCGAGGAAAAGGCCGAGGCGATTTTGCAGGCGTTGCCTGCCGAAGAAGCCGCCGCCGCCCGCACATTGACATCCTATCCCGACGATGTTGCTGGCGGATTGATGGTCTTGGAGATGCTCCGGTTTTACGAGCGAATGACCGTTGGCGATGTGATCAATGAACTGAGTGAACATGGAGAAAAGTACAGCGATTTTGACGTGCGCTATGCCTACGTCTGCGATGACCAAGAACGATTGATCGGTGTGTTGCCGATGCGAAACTTGCTGTTTGTCAAACGCAGTGCGCAGCTGAGCGATTTGATGATTCGCGAACCGCTATCGGTGTTGGATACAACGTCGCTGGATGACCTGATCGAGTTTTTTGATACGCACGAGTATTTGGGTGTCCCGGTCGTTGACCCGGACGGTCAGTTGAAAGGGATTTTGCATCGCGAGGCGGTCGATTACGAAGAGACCCGCGCGGCCGAAAGTGACTACTTGAAAAGCCAAGGGATCGTCGGCGGCGAAGAGCTGCGTACGATGCCGGTTTGGTTGCGATCGCGTCGGCGGCTTAGCTGGTTGAGCATCAATGTGGTGCTGAACATCGGAGCAGCAAGTGTGATTGCGTTTTTTCAAGAGACGCTGCAAGCAGTGATCGCTCTGGCCGTATTTTTGCCGATCATCAGTGACATGAGCGGTTGCAGTGGCAATCAGGCGGTTGCTGTCAGTATGCGCGAGTTGTCGTTGGGGTTGGTGCGACCGACGGAAATGTTGCGTGTCTGGTGGCAGGAGGTCTCGGTGGGCTTGATCAACGGTGCGGCGCTCGGTGTCTTGGTCGCCATCGTCGCGGTCCTGTTTAATGGCAATGCCTATTTGGGTGTCGTGGTGGGCATCGCATTGTTTGCCAACACGATCATTGCTGTGTCGATCGGCGGTACAGTGCCGCTTTTGCTAAAACGATTCGGATTTGACCCGGCCGTTGCCAGTGGCCCGCTATTGACCACCGTGACTGATATGTGCGGATTCTTTTTGGTATTGGGACTGGCAACCATGATGCTGTCCAAGCTGATTTAGTCGATCGCAATCGCGGCATGCGAACCGTCATTCACATCATCGTGCCCACAACGCTCGTATACAAAACGTTACGCTGTGGGTCCCAGGTTGCGGCTGTTTTTTGACCTCTCAACGATGATGCGATAGCGACTGACATGAAACCATTTGATCTCCAAGTCAACGGGTATGCCGGAGTCGACTTCTGCGCCGACAATCTGACAGCCGAAGACTTGCATCACGCCTGTAAGAAATTGGCTGCTGACGGTGTCGATTCCGTGCTTGCAACGTTGATTACCGATCGAGTCGATCGTTTGGTGGCCAAGCTGAAACATTTTGTGCAACTACGAGAGGCCGATTCGTTAGTGGAATTGGTGATCAAGGGGTTTCACATCGAAGGCCCGTTCTTGAATCCGACCAAGGGGTACATCGGGGCCCATGACAGCGACGCGGTGGTGGAGGCGAACGTTGGTGACGCGCAACGCTTGTTGAGCGCCGCGGGGGGATTAACAAAACTGGTGACGTTGGCGCCCGAGCACGATCCGGGCTTCAAAACGATCGATTTTTTGGTCAAGGAGGGTGTGACCGTTTCGGCGGGGCATTGCGATCCGACTTTGGATCAGCTGACCGAAGCGGTCGATCATGGGCTGACTATGGTGACCCATTTTGGCAACGGCTGTCCGCTGCAATTGGCACGTCATAACAATATTTTGCAACGCGTGCTCCACTTACGAGATCGGCTGTGGATCTGTTTTATCCCCGACGGCGCCCACATCGAGTTTTTTGTTCTCAAAAACTATTTGGATCTCGTTGGGGTGGACCGCGCGATTATGGTCACCGACGCGATCTCGGCAGCCACTCTTGGTCCGGGACGATACGAAATATCGGGCATGTCGGTCGAAGTGGACGAGAGGGGCGTTGCGCGAAAACCGGGTTCAAAAAATCTTGCCGGGTCGACCGTCACGATGCCGGTCATCGCTGACAATTTAGCCAACCAACTTGGCTTCAGTGAGCAGGAAATCAGCAAGTTGATCGACGCCAATCCCCGAGCGGCTGTCTTGTAACGGCGGCTGCCTGATGAGCATGTCTGTCGGTTGCGATACGCCAACGGATCTGTGTCGCCGATCAGCGTGATGTCGCTTGCGACCAACCATTGTCCTTCGAAGTGGAAATGACTTATGAAACGATTGCTCCGTTCAATTGGTCCTGCGATCATCGTGGCCGCGGTAGTGCTCGGTCCTGGTTCGATCCTGACCAGTTCCAAAGTGGGTGCAACATTTGGTCTGATCGGCTTACCGGTTGTGTTTGGAGCGACATTGCTGATGATCGCAATGGTTGCCCTATCAGCGCGACTGGGTGCGGTCTACGACGACAGTTTGTGCGATGAATTGGCAAAGCGACTCGGTCGCGGCGTTGCCGTTGCCATCGGATTGACGCTGTTCACGTTGGTTGCATTCTTTCAATCGTCCAACAACATCGCATTGGTCGGTGGTTTGGAGCCCATGTTTGGAGAGACGCCGTTGCCGTTTGTCTGGCGAGCTGCGTTGCTGATAGCGGTCAATTTGTTGGTTGTTGGAAGTCTCTATCTGCTAAAGGATCTCTACAGCAGCGTCGAATGGGCGATGAAAATTTTGATCGGCCTGATGACGATCGCATTTCTTTTTAATTTTTTGCTGATCTTTTGGGATCCACCTGAGATCGTCCGTAACGCAACCAGCGGCAGTGCCGCGGTCGCGGCAAACAACACGCGGGACTACTTGGCGCTGTTGGGGATGATCGGAACGACCTTCTCGGTTGGCGGTGCGTTTTACCAAGCCTACTTGGTTAAAGAGAAAGGTTGGGGGCTGGGCGAAGTTCGTGAGGGTGTAACCGATTCGATTATCAGTATGACGATGTTGGGTTTGGTGACAGCGATGATCTTGGTCACGTCGTATCGCGTTTTTTACGGGCGGGCCGAACCGGTGGCGCTGTCATCGGTGGGGGACGTGGCGCGGCAGTTAGAACCATTGTTTGGGTCGGCCGCGAAAGTGATCTTTTGCGCGGGGATTTTGGCGGGCGGTTTGAGTTCCTTTTTGGTCAATGCACTGATCGGTGGGACCGTGATGGCTGATTCGCTGGGCAAGGGGTCGAAACTCGAGGACAAATGGCCGCTGCACCTGACGACCGTCGCCTTGTTGGTGGGTATGGCGGTTGCAATCGCGTCCATGGCCAAGGAGGGCAGTACCGTTCACTTGATCACGCTGGCCCAAGCGTTGACGGTGTTGGGAATTCCAGCCTTGGCTGCTTCCTTGATCTATTTGGGTACGCGGCAAGAATTGACTGGCGAAAGAAAGGTTCCGCGATTGATCCTCGCGATTGCGATGATCGGCTTTGTGGTGGCGTGCGTACTGGCATGCCTGACGGCCAGCAAAGTGTATCAAAAGCTATCCGCCAAACCGGTCGTGGTGATCATGGCCGATGGATGTTCCCAGGTGGATGCTCTTTCGAGTGAATGTTGAACGACTCACCGTTTGAATCAACTAGAATGAGTCAAGCATTCTGCGCGATTCTTTGCGCTCGATTCTTTTTTATTTCGGATATCACGTATGACGTTTCTCTATTGTCGGCGATTGATTCTTGTCTTGCTGTTGGCAATTCCGCTGAGCAATTCGTTGATTGCCGACGATTCACAGGCCAGCGACCCACCTGGCGAGTCGAGCGGCGAATTAAGGGGTTTGATCGCGAAGGTGCGCCCATCGATCGCGACCATTCGTGTCGAAGGGCGCGATGGTGACGCATTGGGAATAGGAACCGGGTTCGTTGTCGACTCGACCGGTTTGATCGCGACGAACTACCACGTGATCAACGAGGGGCGCAAGTTCACGGTGGAATTGGCGGACAAGAAACTGAAGGTTCTGGCGGTGGAAGCATCCGATCGTGTCAGCGATCTGGTATTGATTCGTGTCGATACGACCAACGGCGAGTTGCCGGCATTGGAGATCGCCGACGATAGCGTGGCAGAGCAGGGCACCGCCGTGCTGGCGTTTGGTAATCCGTTAGGTCTGCAGGATAGCGTTGTCGATGGAATCGTTTCGGCGGTTCGCGAAGTGCAGGGCCGCGAGATGATTCAGTTGGCGATGCCGATCGAACAGGGCAACAGTGGTGGCCCGCTGGTGGACCGCAGCGGCCGCGTGCTGGGAATCATCAACATGAAATCCGCGCTGGATGAAAACCTGAGTTTTGCCATTCCAATCCGTCAGCTACGACCACTGCGTGAAAAACCTAATCCGGTATCGATGCAGCGCTGGGTGCGATTGACCAGGATCAACCAGCAGCGTTGGCAGCCGATGATGGGAGCGACTTGGCAACAGCGGGGCGGAATCATTTCGGCTCGCGGATCGGGCAAGGGATTCGGTGGCCGTTCACTTTGTTTGTCGACGCAACCGCAACCCGATTCGCAGTTCGATGTGGTGGTGTTGGTCAAATTGGATGACGAGTCGGGAGCGGCGGGGATCGCTTTTCATAGTGACGGAAAACACAAACACTACGGGTTTTATCCCAGTAGCGGCCGTTTGCGTCTGACCTGTTTCAAGGGACCAACGGTCTATTCTTGGCAGGTGCTCGAGGAAGTCGAATCGGAACACTACCTGAGCGAGCAGTGGAATCGGCTGCGGGTCCGAATCAGCGATGACGAGATTCAGTGCTTTGTCAACGGTCACTTGGTCATCACCAGCACGGATCGACAGCTGACATCGGGCAAGATTGGCTTGGTCAAGTTTCGCGATACGAATCCCGATTTTCGTGGTTTTGAGATCGGAGTCGATTTGCAGGCGAAATCCTTGTCGCAGCAAGCAACCGATTGGTTTGCAATGCTGGACCAAAAACGGGTGGACGCGGACCGGATCAGCGCCGATCAATTGGATGAACTTGGTAAGTCGGGCGACTTGGCGTCTGGAGAATTGGTACGTCGGGCGTTGGAACTGGAGAGATCCGCCCAGCGTGTCCGGCAATTGGCCGAAGACGTACGACGTGTTCCCACGTTGGCAGCGCTGAAGCAATTATTTCAATCCAAGGATGCCAGTCCCAATCGGCTACTGGAGGCGACACTGTTAGTGGCACGGCTGGATCATCCCGAAATCGACGTCGACTACTACGAACAAAGAATCGACGAGATGGCCGACGAGATCCGAGCTGACTTAGCCAAAGACGCTACCGACGCGGACCGGCGCGAGGCTTTGGACCGGTATCTGTTCAAGGAAAACGGATTTCACGGCGGACGCAGCGAATACTACCATCCGGCCAATAGTCACCTCAATCGCGTGATCGATGATCGCGAAGGATTGCCGATTACGCTATCGATCTTGTATATGGAACTTGGGAGACGGTTGGATCTGACGATCGAAGGCGTCGGGCTGCCCGGTCACTTTGTCGTCAATCATGTAACCGATCAAGGCGACAATCAGCTGATCGACGTCTTTGATGGCGGGCGGTCGATGTCACGAAATGACGCGTCTCTTGCGATGTTGCAATATTCCGGGCGAACACTACGTGACGAGGACTTGCGGGCTCAGAGTGACGAGGAGATCGTAACGCGCGTGCTTAGCAATCTGATGGGAATTGCGACACGAAGCGAAGACTTGGAAGCCATGCTGCGGTACATCGAAGCGATCGTGGCAATCAATCCCGAAGCGGTTAACTTTCGTATGATGCGGGCACAGCTACGTGGGATGACCAACCGAAATTCGCGAGCCGTTGAGGACATTGAATGGTTGCTGCAGAAAGACCCACCGGGGATTGATCAAGGTCGACTCGAGGAAATGCGAGCGGCGATCGAAGATTAATCGCTGCGGCGAGTGGTTCAAGTGACTTCACGGATGCTGAGGGATCGTTCTCTGGCAACGATGATGTGGTCCAGAACGTTGATCCCCAACATCTTTCCCGCTTCGGTCAACTGATCGGTGACCTGATGGTCTTCGCGACTGGGTGTTGGATCGCCGCTGGGGTGATTGTGGATCAGGAGCACGGCGGATGCCGCATCGCGGATCGCCGGCCGAAACACTTCACGCGGATGTACCAGGCTTGCATCGAGTGTGCCGACGGTGATGCGATGGGATCGGATTGGCTTGTGTTTGGTATCCAACGTGACGATGTGAAATTCTTCTTGCACGGCATCGCGTGCCAAGCGAGCGAACTCCTGTTCACAATAGGCGACCGCCAACTTGGTACTGGTGATTTTGGTCGGTGCGTCTTCCACGGCAGCGTCGGCACGAGCGATTCGTCGGCCCAGTTCGATCCCGGCCATGATTTGAGCATAGCTGGATGCGGT
>JABDKS010000133.1 GCA_013002105.1 Pirellulaceae bacterium
GTGCCAATGCCGGTCGCATGCACGGAATCAAAACTGCGCATCATTTCGACGGCCAGTTGATCGAGCTTGTCTTCGTATTTCGGAATCGTCGAATTGTAGACTTCCAGCAAAGCAATCAGTCTTCCGCTACCGACATTGATCGGCCGCTCGGAATCATCCAGCACGATTGATATTTCGCCGTCGGCCTCTTGTTTGATCGAAAACTCACTCGGGGTGTTGGATTGTTGGATCGAAGCGGTCCCAACCATCAAGTTAAGTTCGTTTGAAAAATAGTCGTTGCGTGAAATTCCGATCACTTCGGCAATCTCGTTGACCAACGCGTCACGTTGATCCAGTTCGGTATTGGGATCGTAGCCTTGAGCCGCCAAGGACTGAATTTCGCCACTCAGTTCGGCTAACAATGTCATCTTTCCGTTCAGCGCATCGACTTCTTGCGCGATTTGAAACTTCACTGCTGATTTCAATTCGCCCAATTGCACCGACGATTGTCGCATGATGCCGGCCATCCGCCGTCCTGATTCGATCACCGCCGAGCGCTGCGCCGCTTCGTCCGGTGCCGCCGTCAACTTGGTCATTTCGGCAAAGAATTGATCCAACTCTTGACCGATCGATGTGTTGCCACTCAGAAAGGCATATTCAATCTGCCGCTCGACCTCCAACAGTTGGTCAACATGGTGAACGTCGGAGACCACGTTGGTTAACGAAGCCTCGGTAACGGAATTACGGATCCGCTGGATGTGGTTGATGCCAACACCGTTGCCGACTCGAAACCTGCCGACTTGATTCGGCGGAAGTGCCTCCAGATGCACGCTGCGGCGATGATATCCTTCGGTATTCGCGTTGGCAATGTTATTGGAGACGACTTCCAGTGCGTACTGGCTGCTACGCAACGCCGACAGGCCCAAGGAAAAGTTTGGCATCGTTAACAGGTCTTTCCAAAAATATTACCGGGATGGACATCCTGAGTTTGTCCGTCGGCGGCATAGTTCTGTTGATCGACGTCACTTTGCAGCACGCCGGCAAGGTACTTGCGATGGAAGTCGAATGTGTAAAACAACACGGCCTGATTGTGCACCAGATTCGCCTGAGCCTGAGATGACTTTGCCAGGATCTCACGTCTCACAACATTCAAACGCGCACGATCGTGCGGCGGTAGCGAACCAATCATTTGACGAATGGTCTTTAGCTCGCTATCCGATTCAATGTTTACGCGGCTCAACAACAACGTGCGTGACCTGGTCACTTTGGCCGTTGATGCCTGAACGCGCTCCGTGATCGGTTTTAGCGTTTCCAGGTCGGCCTCAGTCGGTCCCTTTAACCCAGCGCTCGACAACACCGTGGCGGCAGCCTGATTCATGTCGTTCAGCTGCTCAGCTAGTTCAGACTCAAGCGCCAGATGACGCTCAATCAAGACAAGCTGTTGCTTTTCGTCAAGTCTGCTCATGAGAAAACTCCGTTACGCAGTCACCGAGGTTGTCGCTGACGAACCACCGGAAATCGGCGGCTGGGAACCGTCCAGCTCGGCGGAAAGTTGTGACTTCTTGTATTGTTCCAGCAGCATATCGCTGATCCCCAGCGGCTTGGATGCAGCCAGATGTTTACCGATGAACAGATCGAACATACCACCGTAGGTATCACTGGACTCTTCGCCAAAGAAACCTCCGCCTTCCAGCGAATTGCGCATCTCTTTCATCATCATCGACAAAAAGACACTCTCAAATTCGACTCCCACAGCCTCGATTTGTTGGGCACCGGCGGCGTTGCCAAGTTGCGACGCGCCGACCGCGTCAAACATCAAGGGCGATAGTCCATTGGCGATTGGGTTCATGATTGACTTCCTGTCGGTGGCCTATTCGATGACCAGTTCGGCTTGCAAGGCGCCTTGAGTTCGTAACGAGGTCAAGATATTGATCATTGTGTTTGGCGACACGCCCAAAGTGTTCAAGGCGCTAGCAAGATCGCCGACGGACAAGCCATCACGCACCAGGTTATAGGTGCCGCCCGATTCGGTGATGTCAATGTTGCTGCGCGGCAAGACCACCGTCTGGCCATCGGAGAAC
>JABDKS010000425.1 GCA_013002105.1 Pirellulaceae bacterium
CTCCGTGGCCGGTCTCGATGGCTGATGCGTCGCTGCTGATTCGGCGACGATGATTGGAATTGCGTTGCGGAATGGTGGTGCTTTTTTGACGTGAGCCCGGCCACGGAGTGTCCGGCGACTTTGGTGCGGCCAGTGCGAATGCGCAGGGCCACGGAGTGTCCGACGACTTTCGGGGTGTGGCGCGCTGAGTGTTACAGTTCGTCGTCGTCTTCGGGAACGTCGGGTACGGCGGGGTCTTCGGGAGCTCGTTTACGCAGCTTGCGTTGTAAAGAGCGACGGTGAATGCCCAGTCGTCTGGCTGCTTCGCTGATGTTATTGCCGCAGTCGGAAAGCACACGATGGATGTGTTCCCATTCGTTTCGGGCCAGTGACGGCGCGGGGAATGCAATCGCACCGTCGGGAACCGTTGGTTCGTCGCCTCGAACGAATGCGGTCAGGATATCGTCGGCATCGGCTGGTTTGCTCAGGAAGTTCACGGCGCCGGCGCGAACGGCGTCGATCGATGCGGGAATGCTGCCGAAACCTGACAACATGACGATTCGAGTGTCGGGTTTGATTTCTAACAATCGTCGAAGCAATTCCAAACCGGTGCGGCCTGGCATCCGCAAGTCCAGCACGGCAAGATCGGTCGGATTCTGAGTGAATACCGCCACCGCCTCGTCAAAGCTTCCCGCAGTGGCGACCCGAAATCCGCGCTGTTGCATTGCTTCGGACAGTCGCTCGCGTAGTACGAGCGTATCGTCGACCAACAAAATGCTTTCGGCATTCACGTCGGCCGCACTGTAAACGGATGCTGATTCAGTGACCGGATCGTTCATGGTAATTTTTGCGACTATTTGGGAGGCAACTTCGCTTCGTATTCTATCAGCGAATTACTCAGGTGGCATGTTTTTCTGTCTGACTTTTTGGCGGAGTTGTAGCCCCGTCGTGCAAGGTCTCCGATTCTGCCTCTGCGCGAGCTTTGCCAAACGGCAAAGTCACCGTTGCTTGAGTCCCCTCGCCGACTTGGGAGCGAAAATCGATGCTCCCGCCCAATTGGGAGATCACATTGCGGGTTAGGAACAGCCCCAGGCCAATTCCCCGACCGGGCTCTTTTGTCGTAAAAAACGGGTCGCTGGCGCGATTCAGGACGTCTTCTGTCATTCCCTGGCCCCGATCGATAACCGCGATTTGCAGTTGCCCCTTAACAAGCTTCGACTCGACCCGTACTCGCCGGTCGCCTTCGCTGGCATCCAACGCGTTGTGAATCAGATTACGTATCGCTTGTGCGACTGCCTCCTCGGGAATCCACAAAGCTTGGTTCTCAACTCGCTCGGGACCATCGATCACGTCGACCCGATGGGGATCCCGGATGCCTTCGAGCGTCGTGTCGATCAGATCGCCAACGGTGGTTCGGTCCCAGCGCTGTGCCATCGAGTCGCCGGCGGCAGAACGCATTCGCTGCAAAATCTGTTTGCACATGTAAAGTTGTCCATCGATCAACTTTAGATCCTTGTCGACGGATTCAGGTTTGGCGACGTCTTCTAAATGGTGCGACAGTTCGCGAACGATGACATCAATGGTCGACAAAGGTGTGGCCAATTCGTGGGCGGCGCCGGCCGCCAACGTTGTCAAGCCTTCGAGCCGATGACTCGCTTCGCGTTCGGCTTGGGTCTCGCGAAGCTGTCGTTCGCGTTGCTGTAGTTCGCCGGCGGTTCGTGTCACAAAGTAGGTCACCACGGTTGCGCAGGTTGCAAAGGCCAGCATCAATCCGAACGTTCGCAGGTCTAAACCAACGCCGACACGCTCGGTCGAGATCGCTTCGATTGGGATTGAGTAATGAAGCAGAAATGTGTAGCCCACGATCGCCAAGACGGTCAAAGACCACGCTGCTCTTGGTCGAATCATCACGCCGCCGACGGCGAGGTTGACGAAATAGAAGAAACTGAACGGATTCTCGGCGCCGCCACTGAAATAGAGCATCGCCGTCAACGTCACCAAATCCAGCATCATCAGCGAAAGCGAGACTGTGTGCGCGACATTGGGTTCGCCACCTAACTGGTCGGAGTCCGATCGGCTGGGATCAACCCGTCCGGGCGCGAGCACACGATGGAGCCAAAATCCGTAGGCCAAATTGGTAATGGCGGTCAGCCCCACCAGTATCAGCAGTCGCGTGTAGGGCAACTGAACGTTGGTAAACAATCCAGCGGCCAAGATCGTCATCAACTGGCCGGCCACGGCGAAACTGCGCAAGTGCAGCAGCCAAGGCGACGAACCGAGGCGTGCCGTGCCGATAAACGGCAGCGTTAAATAGTCACGATGGTTTCGCACTCGCGGAGACTGTCTGGGCAGAGATGGCGGATTGTAAAGGCGAAGATTGACACAGCGAACCGGGCGGGGCCCGATGCAGGTGATCCGATGCTTGACGGTTGGATTCTAGTTCAACAGATTCGGCACGACGTCATTTCACCTGCTGAGCAGAAATTTCGCGACCTCCGGTCGCATCGTATCCCAACTTTCTGGAAAATGATGACCGCCGTCATGTGTCGCGCTGTCGAACGCCCACCCGGCACGTTGGTAGGCGTCTCGCCAGATGATGACATAAGGGGCATGCGGTTCGCTCTTGGCGTGGACAAAAAATAGACGTGATTTGCCCGCGGCAACATTCAACTTGGGAACCGCAAGTTGATCCGCCAGTGCGCCGCCGGGCGAGATGCTTACAACACCCGCAAATTCATTGGGATGTCGCGCACCGACCAACATGGCGTGCAGCGCACCTTGAGAGAATCCAAGCAGGAAGACCTTGTCGCGATCAATGATGTCAGCCAGTTGGGGCGCGGCCAGGGCGGCCTTGAGGTCACGATACGTCGGCTCGATCGAATCGACGGACCATATGAAGCCATCGTCGGAGGTCGGCACCGATCCTGGGACTGCGATTGCGAGGACCCCG
>JABDKS010000427.1 GCA_013002105.1 Pirellulaceae bacterium
CTCCGTGGCCGGTCTCGATCACACAACCACCAGCACCCGAGACCGGCCGGGGACCGTCCGGCGACTGTGAAAATACAACCGGAGCCAACACAGTCGCCGGACACTCCGTGGCCGGTCTCGATCACACAACCACCAGCACCCAATACCGGCCGGGGACCGTCCGGCGACTGTGAAAAAACAACCGGAGCCAACGCAGTCGCCGGACACTCCGTGGCCGGATTCGATCACACAACCACCAGCACCCGAGACCGGCCCGAGACCGTCCGGCGACTGTGAAAACAACGGGCGCCAGCACAGTCGCCGGACACTCCGTGGCCGGTCTCGATCACACAACCACCAGCATCCGAGACCGGCCGGAGACCGGCCAACGACTGTTCGAAACCGAATCTGCCAACTCGAACCGCCTCGCGCCTTCTTAACCTCTCCCCACCCGGAAAATCATCCGAAAATCGACTCCCGACTCCGGTCGCCACTGCGGCACCCCCGCCTTGATGCGATACATTCTCGTCACGAATAGTTCAGTGACGAGGCAGATATCCAACGCGGGCCGCAGACATGGTGAATGGCGAAGACGACCTGACCGAACTCGAAAGCGCACCAGAAATCACGATGCGTGTCGTCGTCTTGGGGTTGCTGTTGGCAGTCGTGATGGGGGCCGCGAACGTCTACGTTGGCTTGAAAGCCGGCATGACAGTTTCCGCATCGATTCCAGCCGCCGTGATGGCGATGTTGTTGTTTCGATTGTTCTTTCGTCACTCGAGCATTCTAGAAGCCAACCAGGTTCAAACCTGTGCTTCGGCCGGCGAATCACTTGCTGCCGGAATTATCTTCACGATGCCAGCGTTGATCCTGATCGGCTACTGGAAAGAGTTCGACTATTGGGTGGTGTCGTTCGTGGCGTTGTCGGGCGGTTTGCTGGGAATCTTGTTCATGATCCCGATGCGACGCGTATTTGTGGTCGACAACGACGAACTGCCTTATCCCGAAGGCGTCGCGTGTGCGGCGGTCTTGGAAGCCGGTGACGTTGAACACACCATCGACGAACACCATCATCAAGACCACGTTGCAGGCCATGATCCAGACCACGAGGAACACCGAAACGCTGTCACACAACAAGGCGGCAGCGAAGCGACCAGTTTGGTCGTTGGCGGACTGATTGGGGCCGTGTTCAAAGTCGTCGGCGGTTTTTTTGGCTTGTTGAACGACACACTGGAAACGGCACGCGAAGTTGGCGGACGGATCTTTTACTTCGGTGGCGATCTGTCGCCGATGTTGGTCGCCGTGGGTTTCATCGTGCGGCTGAATGTTGCGGTGTTGATTTTTATCGGCGGCACCCTGGGCTGGCTGATCGGAATCCCGCTTTATGGTGGCGGGGGCGCCAGTGGTGACCCGGTCAGTGACGCCTACGGAATTTGGAGCAGCCAGATCCGCTACGTCGGCGTCGGCGCGATGATCATGGGCGGTATCAGTTCCCTATTCTCCGTTCGCCACGGCCTCTTGTCAGCGGTCACCGAACTTCGCAATTCGATGCGAAAGTCGCGGGACTTGCCAAGCACCAATGAACCCGATTTGGGTCGCGATATTCCCACACCGTTGATCATCGTGATCGGCATCGTTTGTATCTCGATTCTGGCGATCATCAATTATCAATTCACCGGTGACTTGGGAATTGCAGCGTTGTCGACCGTGGTGATGGTCGTGATGGGATTCTTCTTTACCGCCGTGGCCAGCTACATCGTGGGACTGGTTGGGAATTCCAACAGTCCGGTGTCGGGAATGACAATCACCGCGGTGCTGGTCTCCGGCGGCATGCTGTGGCTGTTCAACTACTCGGGTGTCGACGCGATGGTCGCGACGCTGGGGGTCGCGGCGATCGTATGTTGCGTTGCCTGTACCGCAGGTGACGTTTGCAACGATCTAAAAACGGGCTCACTGGTCGGTGCCGCCCCGTTTCGTCAGCAAATGATGCAAATCGGCGGTGTTGTGGTCGCCGCCTTTGTGATGGCGCCCGTGCTAACACTGCTACACGAGAACACGCCCGGCGGAATCGGTGGCGAAAAATTATCGGCACCGCAGGCAAGTTTGTTTGCAAACCTTGCCAAGGGATTTTCTGGCGAAGGAACATTGCCGTGGGACATGATCGGAATCGGGGCGGGCCTGGGCGTCGCGATCCTTGTCATCGACCTGTTATTGCAAAGCAGCGGATCAAAACACCGTGCCCATTTGATGCCGATCGCGGTGGGCATGTATCTGCCGTTTGGACTCGCAACGCCCATCTTGATCGGCGGGCTAATCGCATACTTTTATTCGCGCGGTGTCCCGGAGATCAATCACGACCGCCTGCTGCACCGCGGCGTTCTCTTTTCGTCCGGAATCATCGCCGGCGAAGCGTTGACGGCAGTGTTTATCGCTGCGTTGGCAGCCGCGGGAATCCTGGGCTTAGACTTTGGACTTTCACCCACCACCATGACCGCGTTGTCAATGGTCGTGGCGATCGCAATGGTCGCGAGCTTCTTTGTATTCGCCAAGCCAGATCGCGATCGGTAACTAGCTGATGTTCTCAGTCCGCGATGCAGACAATCGGTGCGGAATCCTACGACCAGGAGAGTTTCCGGCCCCCCACACACCCATTCGGGGAATGCTCCAGGGCGACGGGCGATTAAAACGGACAGTGTTTTTCCCTTATCCTGCAAGAAACACAATTTGTTACGAAACCGTTCGGTGCCGCAATGTGTTTCAACACCGTCCGTTTATTACTGCCCTTGGAGTGACTGTGATGGAATATGTTGTCGTGCAATGCCCGTCTGGTCACCGTCTCAAAGCCGGTTTGCATTTGCGCGGCCGATCACTGCCCTGTCCCAAATGCCAAGCCATCGTCGTGGTTCCACAGGCCAAGGATGAACTGACCGATACGGGACTGATGCGGATTCTTGGGGACGTACCGCCACTGCCGTCGCCACCGCTGGTCGACACTATTCCTGTTGCCAAACCGCGCAACTGTCCGCGTTGTGAATCCGTCGTCAGCCGCGAACGCTCGGTGTGCCCTCGCTGCCAGTGTTTCATCGGTGCCGCACACGACGTCGCGTAATGCGTCCCGCTCGGGCGACGTCGACGGTCATACACCGCGAACCCAAACTCGCTGGACCACGTCATCGGCAGTAGCCGACCACCTGGCTTCCACCGATTACCCAGCGGAATGATCGCCGCGACTTTACAAAACGCGGTATTTCTGGTGTGCTGAGCGTCCGCGATCGCAATCGGGCTGATCGTTTTGGTATCGCATTGGCCGATCAACTGATAGACTCAGCCCTCCAGCACACCCCCCAACCTGAATTGTTTGACGAGTCGAATTATGACGCAGCGTAAAGGATCTGATTTCGCCGGAATGTCGGTGGCCATTATCACGCCGTTTAACGACGGCGAAGTCGATTACGCACGTTTACGCGAACAAATCGAATTTCAGATCGATGCCGGAACGACCTGCATCGTCCCCTGCGGTACGACCGGCGAATCGCCCACACTATCTCACGATGAACACGACCGTGTGATCTCGGAAGTCATCCAGTGCGTCGCCGGCCGAGCCAAAGTGATGGCCGGGACCGGTAGCAACAGTACAGCAGAAGCGTTGCGTCTGACCAAGCGTGCCGCCAGTGAAGGCGCCGACGCGACGTTGCAAGTGGCACCCTACTACAACAAGCCTACCCAAGAAGGCTTTTATCAGCACTTCAAGGCGGTTGCCGAAAATGTCGACATCCCCGTCTGCGTCTACAACATCCCCGGTCGCAGCGGCAAAGAGATCGAAGTCGAAACGATCTTGCGATTGGCCGAATTGCCCAACATCACGATGGTCAAAGAAGCGACCGGAAAAATGGACCAGTGCTCTGCAATCGTCGGAGCATCCGATCTAACGGTGCTCAGCGGCGACGATTCGATGACGCTGCCGATGATGAGCGTCGGTGCCGAAGGGGTCGTATCCGTAGTGGGCAACTTGGTCCCATCGGACATGATTGCCCTCGTCCGCGCGGCGCGAGCCGGCGACGCAGAAGAAGCGATGGCGTTGCACCACAAACTTTTCAAACTGTGCCAAAACATGCTCTCTCTGGCGACCAACCCGATCCCGGTCAAAGCCGCGATGCAGATGGTCGGCCGCGACACCGGACAACTGCGTCTGCCAATGACACCGCTGACCGAAGACGCCGAGGCGAAACTACGCGAAACCCTTTTCGCCTACGGCATGATGAGCGCCGCCCGCGTGTAAAATGCGGTATCGGCGAAGCTGGGATCAGATCCGATTAGACGCAAGTATCGATAATGCGCGCTTCGAGCGTCGATTCGTGTTCTTAGCACCAAATATCCACCCAAATTCGTAGGAGCAAAGTCCACCAGACTTGGGCTACCGCAGTACCCGTGCTCACTACAACCGCTCCTTCACTTCCTTGCTCTCGCGGTTGATTTCAAAGACCTGCTTCTTCTTCGGGTCGGCGACAAAAACGGCGGTATCGTTGGCGGTAATGCCGACCGGACCACCCAGCGTATCGCCATCAAACCACTTCTCGGTTTTGCCGTCAGCGGTGAATTTCCAGATTGATTTTCCGTAGCCATCGGTCACATATCCGTGGTCGCCGGCCCACACCAAACCGTTGGGAAACTGATACGGCCGACCATCGACCACCGTCTCGGCCGTCTTTGCCTTGACGTCAATTTTTTGCACCGCGGCTGCGTCCGGCGTAATGGCCCACAGGTTCCCGTCGCCGTCAAACGATAGACCGCGAGCGTTGACGCGTGCAATGAGCTCCGGCGATCCACCGTCAATCGGTACGGCAAAAACGGCCCGCTTTTCAGCGTCGCCGACATAGATCGTTTTTCCGTCGGCATCCACAGCCAATGCCATCGGGATTCCAACATGGCCGTCGGTCAGTGGTTTCGGCTCCCCGCCGGGACCTTCGAAAGCATAGATCTCGCGTGTTGCCGAATCGCCGACCAAGATGCCACCGCCAGGATGTGCGACCACGCACCAAGGTCGATTCATCGGCTTGCGCAACAACTTCGTCCCTCGAACATACAACTCGCGTTGATCACCCTGCACGCGCCAGATTCCTGGCAGATCCAGATCGACCACGAAGAGGTCGTCACCGCTGAGCCCAACAGCGCGGGGATACGTCACCGCTGCTTCCGACTGATCCGCTGATTTGCTCGCCGGTTCGTCTGCGCTCTCTGCAGCTTCGGCGCTCTCTGCAGCTTTGGTGTTATCCGCCGGCGTGTCGTCTTGAGCAGCAATGCTGGTCGGAAACGCGATCACAATCGCGGCAAAACCGACGGCAACGGCAAACAAGCGTGCGCGATGTGTCCATTTGCTGGCATGTAAAAAAGTAACGATTAGGTCAAGTTTGTTCATTGTGATGGTTGTAACGGCCGAAAAAAGAAACTGGACATCTGCTGGTGGCGGATGATGGGGGGGTGCGTCGTCGCGTACCCTTTGTGACAACAAACGTTTACGAAGAAGTACCGATATGATAACGCGATTAGGTCGTCTCCGGATCCTGGGGGCAGCGCTGTTTTTAGGTAGCCTGTCATTGAGTACTGGCGATTTGTCGGCCCAAACAAGACGTTCGCAGACGCCCAGATCGATTTTTTCCGAATCGAACACATCTCAACAAGTCGATGCCAACGCGATCGATCGAATCGACGTCAGCCATGCTCGCCCTATCCGCACCGCGAATGCCCAGCGCAAATCATCCACGACAACGCGCAATACAGCTCGCGTGACGCGGAATTCGAATCAGCGGATCGCACAACGACCAACCACCACACGAACTGCTAATACGCGAACTGCAAACATTCGAGCGGCCAACTCAGGTGCGCGGACCGGGTCGCTGGTGCGTGGCAACGTCCAGCAAGTTGGATTTCTGGACACGTACTCCTCTTGCGACGGTGGTTGCGGACCGGTGTGTGATTGCATCGATCCAAGTTGCGGCATCGAAGCCAGTTGTGGATTGGAAATCATCGAACCCACATGCGGCTGCGGCTTTGGCGGCGATTGCGGCTGCGGATTGGAACCCGGCTGCGGAGTGGAAATCGGCTGTGGATTGGAACCCGGCTGTGGACTCGACTTCCTTGGCTCGGGTTGTGGCTGCGTCGGCGAGTGCACCTGCGGTGTCGAATTCATCGGCCCCAGTTGCGGTCTCGAAGGCGACTGCGGCTGTGACTCGTGTGCATCAGCGATGTCCTGTAACACAGGTTGCTTGCCCGTGTTCCTGCCCTACATGCGATTGGACTGGTGCCGTTTCGATTTCTTCGCCGGCGTGCAAGGTTACACCGGGCCAATGAATTGCGTTGCCGCCGATGCCAATGATCCCAACGCATTGGTCGCTACCGGCGGTAGCTTTGGATTCTACGAAGGATTCAATGAAGGTCGGAATCTAAAACAACTGTTGGGCATCGATCTGGCCAGCCAATTCGGTTTGCGTGCCACGCAGAGCAACCTATCGGGAGCAAAACTGACTGACGAAACTCGCCACCAAATTTTCTTGACCGCCGGACTGTTCCGTCGCGTCGACTACGGTTTGCAATACGGTTTGGTGCTGGACTACTTGAACGAAGACTGGTACTTCCAAGGTGACCTGACGCAACTGCGTGGTGAGCTGAGTTGGAACACAAACAACTGCCACGTCTTTGGCTTTCAGTTTATGACGGGAACCAGCAGCGATACATCGACCACGGCATTGCGAGACCTAGCGGGTGCAATCAACCAAACCACCGTGAATATTGAGCCGCTGGATCAATACCGAGCTTTCTATCGTCGCATCTTGCCATGCAGCGGAGACTGGGAGGCGTTTATCGGTGGAACGAATGAGAGCGACACCGTGTTAGGATTCAACATCAACAAGCCGGTCGGCGAGTGCGTCGTGTTCAACAGCGGTGCAACCTTCGTCAGTCCTAATGACGATGAAGGGAACGATTTGGCAAACGAAGCCTGGAATCTGTCACTCGGGTTCACCTATCGTCCCGGCGGAGCCGCTGGCTGCGGTCGGTACTGTCGACCGCTATTCCAAGTCGCGGACAACGGAACGTTCATCACTAACCGCAAGTAGTGTAAAGCGATCGATCGACGAACCATCGACCATGCCGCGTGATGCAGTATTCACGCGGCATTTTTTTGTGTGAATTGAGAAGGTCATCAATATAGGTAGGCCCGCACCCTCGCTGGCAGATCCTCTCTCGATGGTTGCCTATTCGCCTGCGTCGGCCGCGACCGCGATATAGTCGGCCAATTCACGCTGGGGCGGAGGCAATCTCAGCAACGGTGCGAACTCGTTGCTCTCTCGGTCGACTTGGACAAACAAATCTCTGAGCGATTCAAACGGCTTCCGCGTCAATCGCTCGTACCCATCGATGAATTGTTCACGCTCCTCGTCGTCCCAGTCACCATCGCGGCACGATGGCAGCAGCGATGCCAGTGCAACACACATGTTGCCGTGAGTTTCTGCGCCACCGTCGACAATGCCATCCATCCGAGTATGCTGTCCGACCAAATCGACAAACCGATCGGGAAGGTGCCAGCGTTTGGCCAACATGGCGGCGGCATCGGCATGATCCCAACCGAACATCTCGTACTCCAAACCACTCAGCCGTCGGCCTTCGGCGGCTCGTCTGGCCACCAGCTCTTCGTACTGTTTGGGCAGTTCTCTCAATAGCAGCGGAATTGCCATGTCCTGCAGCAGCGCGCCGGCGAACAGGTCTTCTGCGTCGTCCAAGTTCATGGATCGGGCGATCGCACGAGCAAACACGGCGCGTCGCAACGAATCTTGCCAGAGAGCCTTCAACTCGTAGGGTCCGAACTTTGGATTGGGCGTTAGCGAGAAGACCGCATTCCACATGGCAAAGTTGCAGATTGCTCGCGTGCCGACACGTACCAATGCGTCGTGCACACTCATGATCTGTCCACTGAACTCGAATTCTTCCGAGTTGGCAAACTTCAGCACTTGGCCCATCAAGCCGGGGTCCGCCTCGATCGCCTTGACGAACTCCTGCGAACCATTCTCGGTCTGTTGCGACAACTGCACGATCGCCAATGCACTTTGCGGCAATGCCGGCAAAATGTCGGTGTGGAAGACGTCTTGAAGATCCGTGGGAGCAGTGGCGGAATTCATGGCTAGAGCATTTCTAGATTGGGTGTAGGCCCGGACCTGTCCTGGCGGTAGTTTGCCAGG
>JABDKS010000428.1 GCA_013002105.1 Pirellulaceae bacterium
CATTGGTTTTTGATAACCCGACGCGTCAGCGAGGGACGATTCAATACCCGTTTTTCCTTGCTCACGCGTCGAGGCTGTGATTGTATTGATTCGGCTAAATCAGACGTGTGAATGGTAACCCGAAGTGTCAGTTTTGAAGCAGCACTTTCGCGTGACGTATAGGTTCTTCACAACCCGACGCGTCAGCGAGGGACGCGTCAATATCCGTTTTCCCTCGCTGACTTATAGGTTCTTCACAACTCGACGCGTCAGCGAGGGACGCGTCAATATCCGTCGACCCGTGAATCAGCCGACCTGCTAGTTGGCCGACCTGCTGATCGAAACGACTTTGCTCTCATCAAAACCCAGCCGGCAGGCTTTGGCCTGAATCGGCACGCCGGGATCGTCGAACGATTTGACATACAGTTTCCAATGGCTCCATTGGGGCCCCTCTTTGGTCTGGTAAACGATGGACGATCCCTCGGTCGGACATCGCATCGACACTCTGGCATCGGCAACCGAAATCACCGGTGGCTCGCTCCGTGGTGTGTCGCCGCCCGGTTTCATCTCCTCCATCATCACGGCTTCGGGGATCAGCCCCATGTCGCCGATCTCCTCCTGCCACGTCTCGGTAGCGGACCGCATTCGCGCCAGCCGTTTTGCGTATTGTGGTAGTTGGGCCAGATTGGTCAGCTCCCAAGGGTCTTTTTCGGTGTCGTAAAGTTCTTCGATCTCTTTGGGAACGGCAAACCAATTTTTCTGCCCGCCGGTCAGTTTGCCTTCGGCATGGAGCCGTCGCCAATCTTGCATCGTCGGCATCGCATCCATGTAGTCGAGCCGCTGGGCATAGGTTTTCTCGGGTTCATAGTTGCGAATGTATTTCCAGCGCCGATCACGGGCGGCGCGCTGTAGTTCGTAGACTTCGTCCATGCGGTCACGATGAAAGAACAGGTAAGACGGTTCGGATTCAGCTGCCTTGCCGATCAGTACGCGGCCGTGCATGTTGCGCGGAACGTCAATCCCGGCAACCGAGAGCATGGTCGGAGCTAAATCAATCATCGTGACCAAGTCATTGCGAACCTTTTGTGCATCCAGTTTGTTGGGCCATCGCATGATCATGGGAACCAACGTGCCCGTGTCGTAGATCCAACGTTTGCCGCGCGGCAACCCCATCCCATGGTCGCTCCAAAACACGACCAACGTGTTCTCGGTCAATCCGTCGTCATCGAGCCGACGCAGGAGGTCGCCGACCATTTTGTCCATCAGCGTGATGTTGTCGTGATACCAGGCCCAGTCCTTGCGCGCCGCGGGCGTGTCGGGAAAGTAGGCGGGCATCGTATCGGCACATTGGTCGGGGTCGTGCTGGTTCGCTTTGCCAATTGTCTTGATGACTTCGGCATGCCGTTGATCGCCATGACGAACTTGGCTCTCATGCGATACCGTGAAATTGACAACGCTAAAGAAAGGCTGATCGGGATCGGTTCGGTCACGCCAATCGGAGTGCTTCGTGCCTTGGCGATCCCACATGCTCTCGGTGGACTCGAACTGATAATCGGTTTTGCTGCGGTTGGTGCAAAAATATCCTCCACCTCGCAGCAGTTCCGAGAACGCTTTGACGTCCGGTGGCGGGATGATTCGATTGCGCATGTGTTGGGAACCGATCGATGGCGGATACATGCCGGTGATCACACCACTACGGACGACCGCGCAAACGCCCGCGGGGGTAAACGCACGATTAAATCGTACGCCCTGTTTGGCTAGCTGATCCAGATTCGGCGTGATCGCGTGCGGATCGCCGTAGCATCCCAGGTTGGGCGAAATGTCTTCGCAGCTGATCCACAGAATATTGGGCCTGTCGTCCGCATGACCAGTCGATACGCCAGCGACTAACCAGGCGAAGATGAAACAGGCAACACAGCAGACGTTGGCGAGGGGTCGAAACATGATGCGCAAAAGTGCTAGTGAAAATGAGCGAGGAAAAAAAAGCCGTGCTGGCACGTCGATCCGGTTTATTTGCCGCGAATCTTTCGCAGTGCGTTGTTGGCCGCACCGCCAATGTGGTAGTCGCCGCCTTTGACGCCTGGCTTGTTGGTTTGGTAAACCGCATCGAGCGGATCGATCGCGGCTTTGGCTGTCGCACCGAGCATTCCCAACAGCTCCGCCGTGCTGCAAACGGTGCCCCGGTCGGGATACGACAGCGCGTCGGTCAATACCGAGAGGTATGGGTCGATTTGCCCGCCGCGGCACAACGCGTACGACGCGGCGATTCGAACGGCTTGGGAATCCTTTTGTTTGGCCAGTTCCGTCAACCGTTCGGTGGCGTCATTCAGTGGCGGACCGCCAATGCGGCCCAGATGAACTGCGGCGGTATATTGAACCGCGTGATCATCGTGATCGAGCGCCTTTTGCAGGGCATCGCCAGCGGACGGTCCGAATGCCCCGAGTGATTTCACAGCACGCAGCCGAACGACACGATTGGGATCGTCCAGCTCGCTGGCGTATTGTTCGACCGTTCGACCAGCAACCTGATCGACTGTGGTCGAGTCGTTCGCGTCGGCGGTCTGAGAATGGGAGGTCGGATTCGCCGGTTCTTGGGCCAACGCGGTCGTGTTTGGCGATACGAGGTTTGCCAAGACGAGGTTTGCCAAGACCACGACGAGTGTGATCGAGGACGCACGCTCGACCAAATACAGAAAATGGATTCTCATGGATGTCCGCAGTAGCGATCAAATCGTGGGTACAACGTGGGTACAGAGGCGGCAACAATAGCTATCGTGCCTCTTTCGGTTCGCTCCCGGGCGTTTTGGTGGTGACTATGCCACGTCGCCCGGCGCGGTTCTAATGTAGCGGATCAGGAGAGGATGGGGCATGATTTTCCCGTCACGATCATTCCCGACGCACCGTTTTCAACGAGGAAACTGCCATGTCGATGGCTCCCAACAACCCGTTCGATAACCCACAACAAGACTCCCTTTCACAGCAGCCGGTGAAACAGAAAAAAGGAGGCAGCGTGTGGGTGTGGATATTCGCCATCGTTGGCGTGTTGGGGCTGGTCGGCGTGATGGTCTGCTGCGGCGGTGGATACTTTGCCTATCGACAAGGCACCGCATTCTTAGCAGACGAGATCAAAGTCAAATTAGACGGCAATCCGGTGATCGAAGAAAACATCGGAGAGATCGAATCAATGTCGATGAATTTCTCGGCGGTCGTCGAGGAGGCGCAGAAACAACAAGAACAGGGCAACAACGAGGCACCCCCGTCGCTGGTCTTTGATATCGAGGGAACCAAAGGCTCCGGCCGAGTCCTCGTGCGTCAAGATCCATCGGGCCAACCTGATGCGTTGGAATTGATCATGTCAGACGGCACACGACACAAGATCGAATTGGAATCGCCACTGTTCACGCCCGAGGAATTCGAAGTCGAAGGGTTTGATCCGACCGACATCGACATGGGTGAACCGGTCGATCTGACGCCGCCGGAAATCGAGATCGATACGTCAACCACGCTGGAAGCACCGGCCCAATAGTCCCTTGATCTGCGACCCCGATGATGCTGGGCAGACACGGTCACGTGTTTGCGTTCATTGGTTGGTTGGTTGATTGTTGGACGCATCGCAGGCATCTTGCCGCCAGCAAGGGGCACTGATGCGATGATTCCAGTAGCCTGCCAAAAGTCTCGACGACGACCGCCACGATGGAGTTGCACGTTGGTTCGTGCATTACACACCGTCTACCACGTGATAGACGCCGATTACAAACGCACCCGGTGGGCATTCGTACAGAAATCCACTCCAATTGTTTGGACGCTGCGATTGGCACCCTTGCCAGCCACCCCCGCTGCGTCATTTTTAACGTCACAGATTCCTTCCGTATCTCAATGAGACAATACCCGATGAAAGTAGCTACGTTTGATACCGACAAGGGCGTGATTCGCGTCGAGTTGTTTGCCGACAAAACTCCTAAGACGGTCGAGAATTTCGAGACGTTGTGTGAGAAGAATTTCTACGATGGATTGACGTTTCATCGCGTTATCGATGATTTCATGATCCAAGGTGGCTGCCCCCAAGGAACCGGTACGGGTGGGCCAGGATATAAATTCGAAGACGAGTTTGATCCGTCCCTGAAACACGACGGACCGGGTGTTCTGTCAATGGCCAATGCTGGTCCCAACACAAACGGTTCGCAGTTCTTTATCACGCACGTTGCAACGCCCCACTTGGATGGCAAGCACAG
>JABDKS010000460.1 GCA_013002105.1 Pirellulaceae bacterium
GTGTAGGCAACATTGTTGTCGACGATGTTCAGTTGCGGTGGAAAGTAATAACTCTCCGGATTGCCCTCGTGTCCCACCAGCGCCGCGTCGTCGAGCGAATGGTGCATGTGATGGGGAATTGGATCCATGTTGTCAAAGAACCCCATGTTGTCAAAGAACTTGGAGTAGCCGGGACAGCGATCGTATTGGCTGTCAATGGATTCGCCGACTCGATCCTTGCCTCGTTCGGACACGGCATCGCGAAGCAAGAAATTTTGTCCTTCGAAGAGGCAGAAACTGAGTCCTTCGTGCCAGACGCGACCTTCGTTGTCCGCTTCGGTCGTACTGTCAAACCACCGCTCGTCGATCCCGCCTCGATCGGCCCCAAATCGATAGTAATCCTCGGGGTGCAATTTGGTTCTGCCGACGGGATGCAAAAACGAGCGGGGAACCCGAGTGGATGTCAATTGCAGAAGACCGCCACCGGCATCCATTGCCGAATCAAGGACTCCGGCGACGCTATCGCCCTGAAACAATCCCTCGTCCAACTGCACAGTACTCATAAAACTGTCTTAACTTGCGTGCTGTCGAGAATGTCCGGTCGCGAAAATCACGTTTTTCGACGACATTACGGGGAGTCATGTTTTATGTCCTCTGTGCAGGGGGTACAAGAACGCGACATTATCCCGCACGATTGGGAGTTGTTCCCAACCTTGATTTTCCGTCGAGATCCAACGCTGAAATGACTGAATCTGCTGTCGACCGCCTGTTAGGAAAACGTCGCGAAAGCATCCTCTGGAACGAGGAATCGCCGCTGACGATGAGGATCGAAACCCGCCTCGGCGTGCTGCAATGTCGTCACGGACGGTTTATGGGCGGTGCCGCCGACCAGGTTGAAGTCATCGAGGTCGACACCGGAAAAGTACGCGTCATGGTGCTGCCGACGCGGGGAATGTCGATTTGGTACATGGAATCCGATGGCGTCCGATTCGGTTGGGACTCGCCGGTGATGGGGCCCGTCCACCCGTCACGCGTCCCCGTTTTTGATCCCAGCGGCTTGGGATGGCTGGAGGGATTCGACGAATTGGTGGTCCGTTGCGGGCTCGAGAGCAACGGGGCACCCCAGCACGATGACCAGGGAAATTTGGTGTACCCGCTGCACGGTCGGATTGGAAATCTGGCAGCCGATTCCCTTTCGATCGACTACGACGAGGCCTCGGGACGGTTGGAAGTGATCGGCGAAGTTCGCGAGTCGCGACTATTCTTTAAAAATTTCACACTTCGTAGTCGATTGCGCGTGCATGCAGCCAGTGGCCTGGTGGAACTGCTGGATGACGTCACCAATGAATTGTCCAAGCCAGCAACCATGCAACTGCTGTATCACATCAACGTCGGTGCGCCCGTGTTGGGCGATGGCGCCACGTTGGAGATTCCGCTGGAGGAGTTGGCCCCAAAAGACGAGCTGTCCGCTAGCGAGATCGATCAGTGGAATCAGTTCGGGCCACCGCAAGACGATTACAGTGAACGCGTTTATTTTGCCAAGCCGCGGGCGGACGAAACCACAAACCGAACCATTGCTTTGCTGCGTGATGCTGAGGGCGAACGGGGATTGGCGGTCACGTTTAACACCAACGGACTACCGCGATTCGTACTGTGGAAAAACACTGCCGGACTGCGTGATGGCTATGTCACAGGATTGGAACCAACCACCAACTATCCCAACGAGCGCGCCTACGAGACGAAACAGGGACGTGTTGTCGAAATTGCTCCCGAAGAAACCGCGTCGTTTCGCGTCAGCCTGAACCCGCTGACGACCGCCCAGGCAGTGACAGAGATTTCTGAGAAAGTGGCCGCGATCGCAAACAGCGGAACGACCGAGGTGCATCCGACGCCACGACCGGGTTGGTCGCCAGGGGCGTAGTGGGTCGTGATGGGTTGCCGTTAGGGTCCCTGCTTGCAGCGATGCCGCGGTGGCGGTGATGAATCAAACTGCGTTGGGATGTCGAGGGTAGAGGACGATGCGGGTAACGGACTGAAGTCGGTTGAGCTGCGTCGGGTAACGGACTGATGTCCGTTGAGCTGCGTCGGGTAACGGACTGATGTCCGTTTTACTGGTTCCGGGGTAACGGACTGAAGTCCGTTCTACGTTATTTGACGGCTTGGCCTTCGATTCGGAAGATCGCGAAGTGGCTGGCGCCTCGTGGGCCGTTGCCGCCGGGGTACTTGTATTTTTTGGTGTCGATTTTCAGTTCGCCGTGAACCGTGACCGGACGGGTGACAAAGTCCGTCGTCTTGCCGCCTTGCATTTCGACTATCACACAATCGAACAGTGCCGCACCGGGACCAAAACAGCACTCTTGGTTGTCACGCACTAAGACGAATTGATCGATGTCGGTTTCTTTGAAAAGCGTGCTGGGCAGTATGTAGCCTCGCAGTTTGACTTTTAGTCCGTCGAGAGATTTCACGTCCTCGTCCAACATCTCGTCGTCGAACTTGGCGTCCTTGTCGATCTGGAATTTCAAATCGTCGAACGTGATTTCACCTTTGGCTCGAGCTGCCGGACTGCTTTTTTTGATCACGACTCCCTTGGTGCGCGGATCGATCGCCCCGGTTGTCGCGGTTGCGTCCGTGTTGTTCGTGTTTTCCTGGGTCGTCGTGTTTTCCTGGGCCGCCGTGTTGTCCTGGGCCGCCGTGTCGTCCTGGGTCGCTGCGTCTGTCTCGGGCGTTTGCGTCTGCCCTTGGGGCAGGAATACGACCATGGCAAGTAGGAGGGCACCGACCAAGGTGACGATGTTCTGTGTATTCATACGTGCAGCGAGCCTGTTCATGATGATGGTTGGAGCGACGGCTGGACGG
>JABDKS010000475.1 GCA_013002105.1 Pirellulaceae bacterium
TCAACGCGATCGGATCTTTCACAACGATCGCAGACTCGTGCTTGTGACGCGTCTCCACCGCAATCAAATCGGGTCGCCGCCGGACGCCTAACGGCGATTGCTGCTTCGATAGAGATTGAACGGGCAAATTCATGACAGGGGGAAAGGTGATTCGCGTCGGTTATCGGGTCGGGACTAGCAGGTGTGTGGATCGGCGGTGGCCCGCCCGGTTGCGCCGCCTTGCCACATCGAACAATACATCGAGGGAGGATCATTTCGATAGCCAATCAACATTGACTACCAAAAATTGACCACCAAAATCCGATTCCCCCAGTGGACGCCAAACGATCACTCTCGGTCGGCAGTCATTGGACGTCTATCGAAAATAGAACATCACGTTGCGATCGACAAAGTCAAAGACATCACTGAACCAGCTACGTAGCACAGAGCGTTTCCCGCACGCGATGCGAGCAGTCACATCAGCGCCGATTCGCAAATCATTGGCATCGAACGAATCGGGGTTGCCAATACCGATCGACGGTGGACGGAATCCGCTAGCCAAACTTGGCTGATTTACTGCGGATGCGTCCGGCGATTGGTCAGGATCGTCCTGACTTACTTGGGCAACGGCATCAATCACATGCTGTCCAGCTTCGTCCAACCTGGCTGCTGTCGCCATCGAATTCAATTTTGCTGCAAACGATGCATCCGGATCGGTGGCAACGGCGAATTGTACCGGTAACGAATCTTCGGCCTGCAGAGCTTCGATCACGGGTCCTGCTTGATAGTCCGGAACATGGAGCCGTAGTGACCATGGTCCGGAATGATCCACAATTCGTAACAGCAAGTTGCCGCGAGTAATTGGTCGGTCACTGAGCCGACGATCCAATTGCCAACCAACCACCGTTCCAGAAATCGGGCTTGTTATCAATAACTCATTTTGTTGCTGCACGATCAGTTCTTGCTGTGCACGCAGGTTTTTTAGTTCGCTTTGCAGTTGCCGTTCTTCCAGGGCCATTCGGCTGGACTGCGATGGATCCGTACCGGGGTTCAGTCGGACAGCTTGAATCGACGCAAGCCGTCGGGTGGCGGTTTGGATTTCGCCTGTGAGCGATTCGGCACGGCTTTCCAGGTCCGCATTTTCCAGCAATATCAGCGAGTCCCCTTCGTTGACGCGATGCCCGTCTTGGACGTAGATCTGCTTGACGACGCCATCGACGGACGAAAAGACGCGTCGTTGCTCGGTCGGCTCCACACTGCCAGTGGCGATCACATGATGTTCGACTTGGATGTAAGCCGCTGCGACAAACATCGCGACTGAGAACAAAGCGGCGCCAACGACCAACGGGAATTTACCCGAATGAACCACTCGACCAACCGATGACCACAGACGCAGACCGAACACGTTTTCGTGTTCGATCGAATTACGCAGCGAGTACATTGCTTCGGTAGCGACAAGCGCTGTAGCCGGGCCGATGCCCTGTGGAGCCGGCCCCGAAAAATATTCCAGAAACATCATCGCGATGATTTCGCCATCACCGTCGAATGGACTGCCGATGTCGGCTTCCAGTCCGTCATCGTCTTCTGCTCTTTCGGGCGCATGCAGCGGTAGCATGATTGCCGATGTCACACCGGTCTCGTCCAGATACACATCCAAAGGGGCTTGGATCTGATGCGGCAGCGGTTCGTCAGAGGGAAACTCCAGCGGCCGCGACATCACCGCAGCACGATTGGCCAGTTCCTCGACCGCTTTCACAGAGTTACTTCGTGAATCGATGACGGCCACTCCGCTGATCGCGCGGACCACATACCGATTACCGCGGGGAACCAAGATTGTCGTTCGATCACAACCGAGTAACCGCCGCGACTCGTTGGCGATTCGATAAGACGTCGCGTTAACGTCCAGATCACGATGGAACTGGCTCAGAGACGTGCGTGTTTGCAGTGCCAAACCGTTGGGTTCGCGGGGCGCTTCCTGTACCGTTAGCTCACGTCCCAAATCGTCTGCCGGTAACGTCGTGATGAGTTCGCGGACGCACTGCGTGTACTCATTGAGTTTCTTTAACGCGTGTAACTGATCAGTGGGCGTCGGCTGTACATCGCTGCTGTAGATCAACAGGATTGCCGCTCGCGACGGTGCGTCAACCAATTCAACACGTAAAGCACGCGTGCGTTCGTCACCTGACTGTGCGGCTGTCACAAGCGGGACATCACAAGCGATCGGGACGACAGCAGCCGTCGACAGTAGTTCGCGGATGGATCCGCGATCGATCGACTGCGCCATCGATTCGTTTTTGACCAGCATCATCGGGCTGGCCCAATGTGATGAATCGACAGCGATGATGGCCACCGCGAACGATTGAATCATCTCGGCAGCCAATTGCTGCAGGAACTCAGCCTGTGTTGTCGCCGTCGCCGAACAACCGGCGACGCGATCGCGAATTGACACCTCGGTATCGCTACGGTCTCCCCCCCGTTGTTGCGATGATTCTGTTGCGGGTGTGGAGGAGGGGGTCACCAGACGTCAGGTCCGTACGGTAAAGCAGGGCAAGTGGAATCAGACTTCAAATTACTCAGGAAGCCGACACAATGAACGCGGAAACGACGTGCTACATCCCTCAATATTCCATTTGGATCGAATATTGCTCGAATAGCGGGTTTATAGCGTCTGGGCGGGTTGAAAGAATCTTACGGGTGTCGAATCCCCGCCACAAGGACTTTCGAGTTGATCGGGACCAAAAGGCGATACATCGGCCATGCCGACCCAACGCCGGGGGTGGGCGGTGCGAAGAAGATTTCGCGGCTGATCCACGGGATCCTGACATTTAGCCTGATTTGACGCAGCGGACCGGTGCGCCGAGGCGAGCGATTTCGGTTGATTCTGCGTTCAGCAACGACAGCGGCACTTGTCGCCGCGTTGTGCGATCAAAGCGACCACAAAAAATGGCCAACGGATTGCTCCGTTGGCCATTTCGATTCGATGGGTCTGTGGCCCCGCCCTCAACAGGAGGTCGGAAGCAACGGAGTCCTAGTACATATCGTGGTCACCGCCATGACCACTTTTGCCTTCTTTAGGTTTCTCGGCCACCAACGCGTCGCTTGTCAGCAGCAGCGTTGCGACGCTGGCAGCGTTGCCCAGGGCTGTTCGGGTGACCTTGGTCGGATCAATGACACCGGCTTTGACAAGATCTTCGTAGGTATCCGTCAACGCGTTGTATCCGCCATTGCCCTTCATGCCGAGTACTTTTTCGCAAACGATCCCGCCATCTTGCCCCGCGTTGTCGGCGATCATAGTCAGCGGTGCACGACACGAACGCAGAACAATGTTGTACCCGATCCGCTCGTCGTCGGTGAGTTCGTCGCTCGGTTTGACGCTACCGGATGCTCGCAGCAAAGCAACACCACCACCTGGCAGAATGCCTTCTTCGACTGCAGCACGAGTGGCGTGCAACGCGTCTTCGACGCGAGCTTTCTTTTCCTTCATCTCGCTCTCGGTCGCCGCACCGACATTGACCTTGGCGACGCCGCCGGCCAATTTTGCGAGCCGTTCTTCCAGCTTTTCGCGATCGTAGTCGCTGCTACTGTTTTCGATCTCGCGACGAATCTGATCGATCCGAGCTTTGATGTCGCTACTCTTACCGCCACCTTCGATGATCGTCGTATTGTCTTTGTCGACCATGACTTTCTTGGCGCGTCCAAGTTGCGGAAGATCGACGCTTTCGAGTTTGATGCCAAGTGCCTCGAAAATGGCTTGACCACCGGTCAAGATAGCGATGTCTTCCATCATCGCTTTGCGGCGGTCACCGTATCCGGGTGCCTTCACGGCACAGACATTGAATGTTCCCCGCAAGCGGTTGATGACCAAGGTTGCAAGAGCCTCGCCATCAACGTCCTCGGCGATGATCAACAACGGCTTGCCTTGCTGAACGACTTTTTCCAGCATTGGCACCATGTCTTTGATGTTGCTGATTTTCTTCTCGAAAACCAACACGTAGGCGTCTTCCAAGACCGCTTCCATACTGGCAGGATCGGTGACGAAGTAGGGCGACAGATAGCCGCGATCAAACTGCATTCCTTCGACCCATTCTTGTTCGGTCTGCAGGCTTTTGCCTTCGTCGACCGTGATGACTCCATCCTTGCCGACCTTGCTCATTGCATCGGCCAACAGGTCTCCGATTTCACGATCGTTGTTGCTGGCGATCGTTGCGACATTCGCCATCGCCTCTTTGTCTTTGACCTTGGTCGCCATCGAATGCAGCTTTTCCGTCAGATCGGAAACGGCCTTTTCGATACCAGCTTTCATTTGAATGGGGTTCACGCCAGCAACAACGGCCTTGAGCCCTTCGTTAAAGATAGCTTCGGCCATCACGGTTGCGGTCGTTGTGCCGTCGCCAGCGACGTCGCTGGTCTTACTGGCAACTTCGCGAACCATTCGAGCGCCCATGTTTTCATAGACGTCTTCGAGGTCAATTTCCTTTGCAACCGTTACACCGTCCTTTGTGACGGTCGGGCTGCCGAAACTCTTTTGCAAAATAACGTTACGGCCTTTTGGGCCGAGCGTGACTTTGACCGTACGGGCCAGTTTGCTGACGCCGCGTCGAATCGCTTCGCGGGCTTCTTGGTCAAAAGCAATGATCTTTGCCATTGGAGATCTAATTCCGAATTTCAATAGTGATTGGATGGAAAACTGAATAACGTGGCCGTCAATACCGAGCGGCGATAGATTCGTTATTCAAGCACAGCGAGTACGTCTTCTTCTCGCATCAAGAGGTATTCAACATCGTCGATTTCGACCGTTTCGCCGGCGTAGCTACTGAACAGTACGTGGTCGCCGTTTTTCAGTTGGCTCGGAGCACGCGAACCGTCGTCCAAGAGCTTGCCGCTACCGATCGCAACGACGGTGCCTCGAGCTGGCTTTTCCTTGGCGGAATCCGGCAGCACAATGCCGCCGGCAGTCGTTGATTCGCTTTCTACGCGTTGAACCACGATCCGCTCGCCCATGGGTTGCAAACGGATGCTTGCCTTCTTCTTCGTGGCAGTTGCCATCGCCGTGACACCTTTTCGATACAGGAATGAATTGTGTGAGTTAGTGATTGACTGCCAATCGCGTGCTCGGATCAGAGATCTGATCGCGCACCGATGGCAGTTTGACTCGATGGGCGTCCCTACGAAGCAATCTGCGTGCCGTAGTTGGAAATTTTCCCTAAGTCGTTTGAGCTCGGTATCTTCGGCGAAATGGTCTCCACGAAACAGGGGGCATGACGAACAAAATGGCAGTTTGTGACAAGACCGCAGAATCTGGCCGCCATCACCGGCCTGGAGCCGCCGAAATCGCCGCGATTTGTGCGCTGCAACGATCGCTCGTACCATCCGCTGCACCCTGAATCGCGGACGCGATGGGCCTTATACGCGGGTCACAGCCTGAGCTCGGACTCGATCGTCGCACGCCACGGACACGCCGTCCGGGCCGACAATCTGCGATGGTTCTGCCGCCCGGCGTCGAACTCTTGAGTTCGAAGCTTCCGCGTTAGAAACCACCCGGGCTGCTGAATTCGGCATAGTCATCGAACTCGCTATGCCGATCCGGTGCACGATCGCTAAACCGCGTGTAGTCGGCTTCCCAAGTCAACGCGACATCGCCCACGGGACCATTCCGCTGTTTGGCAATGATGATTTCGGCTTGGCCATGATATTGCGCCCGATCTTCGCCTCGGTGGTAGTACTCTTCGCGGTGAACAAACATTACCACGTCGGCATCCTGCTCGATCGCCCCGGATTCACGCAGGTGGCTTAGTTTGGGCCGGTGATCCTTGCTATCCTCGGCTTGCCGATTCAATTGCGACAAACACAGCATCGGAACCTCCAGCTCCCGAGCCATGCCCTTGAGCCGCCGAGCGATCTTGGCGACTTGCTCCTGTCGCGGATCGCGTGAATTGTCCGGTTCAATCAACTGCAGATAATCGATCACGATCATTCCCAGCTTGCCTTCGCGTCTCTTGATTCTCCGCGCGGCCGCGGCGATCTCACTGACGGTTCGGCTGGGTGAATCATCAACAAACAGCGGCGCTTCGCTGATCTCGTTTGCTTTGTCGATCAACCGGGTGTGGTCATCCGAACTGATCGTCCCGTTTCGCAATCGGTGCCCGTTGACGCGGGAGAGCGAACAGAGCATGCGGTCGGCAAGTTCAATCCCCGACATTTCCAAACTGACAAACAATACGGGGGCTTGATCGTGAATCGCAGCGTGTTCGGCAATGTTCATCGCCAACGCGGTTTTGCCCATGGATGGACGCGCGGCCAAAATAATTAGTTCGCCGTGATGCAGACCTCCGGTCATCGTGTCGAAATCGGTGAACCCCGTTTCGACCGATCCATCTGTCGCTTCGCCCCGCATTCGCGCATCCATGCGATCCATGGCTTGATGCAACACATCGCTGATCGAATGTACCGACTGTGTCGATCGTCCATCCATGATCGCGAACACTTTCTGTTCGGCTTGGGCACACAACTCGCGAGCTTCACTCGCCTGATCGTATGCGTCACGTAAAATCTCCGTGCTCGATTCGATCAGTTTTCGATAGACCGCTTTTTCTGTGACGATGCTGGCGTAGTACACTGCGTGTTCGGCATTGGGAACCGAGCCGGATAGTTTGGCC
>JABDKS010000486.1 GCA_013002105.1 Pirellulaceae bacterium
GGCACGATATTGGGGTGATCCAAGTCGCCTGTGACGACTGCTTCGGACAAAAACTGGTGTCGACGATCCTGTTCGACTTCTTCCAGTCGCCCCTGTTTCTTTAGCTTTTGACGTTTGTTTTCGTCGAGCGGTTTGATGACCTTGACCGCGATCAGGCGATCCAGCGATGACTGTTTGGCAACAAACACGTTGCCCATTCCGCCTTTACCCAATAGCCGGATCAACCGGTAGTCGGATGATGACGTTGCTGGTTGTCGGGGAGTGACAACGTCGCGGGCACGAATCTGTAAATTTGTTTCCGAGATCGATCGTTCGATCGCCGGGCGGAGTTGAGTGAGGTCCGAGCGATCTGTACCGCCGGCATCGCTGTTAAGCAGCGAGCCCCAGAAGTCGGCGTCGTCGTCGGCCAGTTCGCGTGGATTGATGGTCTGGGAAATGTCGCCGCGATCGAGCTTCTTTGGCGCAGTATCCCGGTCGCTGGAATCTAGCGAGTGGTCGATTGTTTGCTGAGTTTGTGCATCAACATCCACGTCACCGATTTCGATTGTCTGCTGTATGTCGCGCAGATTCGCAGTTTGCTGCAAATCGATCGTTTCGTTGCCGACGTCGGCAATCGTTTTCAGCAGGTCTTGGGGCGTTGTCGGCTGTGGCGGATGATCCGCTGCGTCAGGAACGTAGGTGACAGCGTCTTGGGATGCGGTGCCGTCGGGGGAAGCGATGCCCTCGGAGGGCGCGACCTGGTCTGCTCCCTGGTCGACGATGATGGTTGTTTCGAACTGCTGGATCAATTCGGTCTGTTCAGTGTCGTCGCTCTTGGCAACGTTTGCGACGTTTTGCGCGTCCTGCACCGCATCGGTTGGAACGTCTGCAGCGGATGAAACCTCGTCCAACAATTCCTCGTCGGCAGTGTCCTCCAAACTGGGAGGGACAGGAGCGGACAGATCCAGCCCGAACGGTTTGATTCCATCACCACCGGGTGCGCCAGGTGGTGATTCGATGCTATCGCCCTCTGGGTCCACCTGTCCAACCCTGCGCCGCTTGGCACGTTTGCCGCGTTTGACTCGCGGTTTGCGAGGTTTCTTGGGAGCATCGTCAAAAGAATCGACAGTACTATCCAGTGGGTCCTTCGTCGGCCCGCCGTGATCGCCACGACTCGTTTCGTCGCGTCGTGGGTCAAGTTCGTCGTTGGGATCTTTTTTGGTCATTGCGATTTCCCCCGGGTTTGTCCCTCACGACCCCATCGCGATTTGAACCGTGTCGCAGCCGAGTATCGCCCGTTGCGGCGTCTCCATCCAAACAGCGACGATGAGCTAAAGAGCGACAATGGCCCCACGAGCGACGACGGGCCATCGAGCGACGACGGGTCATCGAGCGACGACGGGCCATCGAGCGACCATGGAACAGCACCCGCACCGACCGCCACAGCGGCACCGGCGGTGGCTTCCGACGGCGAAACGTTTGTATTATCTATATTACCAACGTTGATAACTTGTCCAGCAATCATCACACCGACGCCGTTGGATTGCAGCGTCTGGGCTGAAACCTGATCGCGCAGTTTGTCTATCACGTCGTTGATTTGGTTTTTACCTGGTGGATCTTGGTCTGGCGCCGAATTGCTGCTGTCATCGTCGTTATCTTCGATCAGGCGGAGTTTCATCGGGCCGCCGTCCAATTCGTCCGCGGCAATGGTGGGGCTGCCGTCCCGCAATTCTACTTGCAAGATTGAACGCTCGTTTCCGTCGCCCAACACGTACTGGATTTCGTAGCGGCCATCAGGCAACCGAGCAAACAGGTCGCGCAACGTGTCGCCATCAAGAATGTCGTCAGGAAGCCGCTCCGGAGCAGCCAAATCTCCGACCTCAGGGTTGGGTGACAAGGCTCGGATCTGAAAATATTCTTGTCGGCTGACGGACGTAACGACGGCCGATTCGGTCGTTTCGAATTGACTTTGAACGGTTGTGGTCGTCGTTTCCTGACGTACGAATACTTGCGGGTCTTCGCTTTCGGGAATCACGTCACGCACGGGGAAGAATGCAACGGGAATTGACAGCGATGGGATAATGAAAGACGCAGTCCCACTTTCGAGGATTTGTACTTGTTCGCTTTGCGCTGTCAGTGGATTGTCCGTCGACGAGACGACCAAGCCATCGACTGGCTCGACCGGGCTGCCTGCTTGCGTCACAGATGAACCGAGTACGCGAATCGATTCATGATGTCGGACGGCGAATTTCACGTTCAGCGGTTTTGTTCCTGCAGTACGGTCATTGAATTGTGAGTTCAAAATGTCGTCTTCCAGGTAAACGTGGCTCACCACCAGCGGTGGCGCATCGCCCGAGAGTCCGTCAATTTGTTGGAAACGACCTTTCGCCGCGCCCCAATCAATGTTGATCGTCAATCCACGCTCCCCGGGTTTGCCGATGTCGACGGTCAAGAGACCTTCGGCATCGTTGATCGCGGCCTGTTCCAAGGTATTGGTGGTGATGGTTGTCGATTCGTAAAACGCGGTTTCGGTCAAATCGATATCGGGCCGGGGAGCAAACACGCGTGCAACGCCCACTCCTTGGCCAGTGCTGATCTGGATGTTTTCGCCTAATTGGATCGCTGTGGATTGAATCAATACCGCATCAATGGTGGACTGACTGACCTGCAATTGAACGGCATCATCGATCAGGATCGAATCCGTTGCAGTGAGACGCAGGCGACCATTGTCGCCTCCCGCGATCAATTCAGGATCTGCCGACAAGTCCACCGACTCGTTGCTCCCGTCGGGATCGGCGATATGGATGGATGCGTCTGCGGTGATTCGGATTTCACCATTGCCGGTCGCAATCTGTTCGGTGTCGTCACCGCGGTCGGACGCGGCAAGATTGATCGAATCGGTTTCGTGAATATCGATGTCGCCTCGATTGGGACCGCTGACCAAAGCCTCGAAATCCTGCACCGTGGTTGACAATCCGATGGCAATGTCTTGATCGTCCGTGTCATTGCCGGCAACGACCAACAAGTCATCGCCAACGACCCGTCGGTCATCGATATCGTCCACGTCCAACACGTCGTCAGCGGCGGTCAGGAAGATGTCCGCTGGACCGGCCGCCGTGATTTGATGCACCAGGATGTCACTTTGATTTCCCGTCGCCGATAAGTGGATGTCACGCGAGTCAGCCCCCCCTGAGGCCGCCGCGTCATCCGTGTTATTGGCATTGCTGGATTGTACATCGATCGCGGTGATCGTCCCGCCCGCGTTGATCACGATGCGGCCGTCGGCCGTCGCGACAGAGGCAAGCTGGATCGAGTCCGCTTCGTTCAATTGCGTCGACCCACGTCCGGTGACTTCGCTATTGAGCACAGAAATCTGAGTTTCGATCGCGTCGGAATCTCCGGTGCCTGAGCGACTATGCAGCGTGACCGTCCCGTCTGCCGCATCGATGTCAACATCTTGGTCGCCACGATCAGTGATTGCACCTGACTGAGACGAAACGATGACCGCGTCAGGCGACGCGTTGGCAGTCACCAGACCGCCCAAATCGATATTTCCGTCTGTCATCAGGCTGATCGTTCCGATACCGGCATCGATCACTGTACCGTCACTCATGGAGACCGTGCCTGCGAAATCTCCGTCGCGATCGTCGCCGCGAATTTCGATCAGACCATCGGTCGAGCGAACGTCGCCCGTATCGGAAAAAACGATATTCCGATCAGCAATCAATCGTACGTTGCCAGATTCGGATTCGATGCCAAGGCGGACGACGACGTCCGACGTATCACCCCGCGCGACCAGTTCGATTTCACCAGTCGCAGCGGTTGCGATACCGCCGGCAACCGCTGGATCACCCGTTAAATCAATCGACTCGTCCAGGTTGGTCAGTTGGATCGAACCGGCTTGGTTGTCCACTGTGATAACGTCCAGGCGATGACCACCGGATTGTGAAAGCCGGATGTCGCCACTTTGGGTTGATAAAAGTTCAAGCGTTGTCCGCTGACTAGCGACGGAGTCAAAATTGATTCCACCACTGATGGTGGTCGCTGTCAGTTGATCGACCGACAGCAGTTCAAGTGGTCGGGCGCTGCCAATGCCGGCAATCGCTGTGACGACAAGCTCGCTGCCGGTGATGTCGGCTACGCTGTCCAGCGTGGCGTCGTCCACGGAATCGGCGATCAGCATAATTTTTCCGACGCCCGCGTCGATTTGGCCGACGGGCAATGCTCCGCCGACGTTGGCCAGATGAATGTCACCATTGAATAATCGCGTGTTCGCATTCAGTTCGTCGGTGGCCAGCACGTCCAAGCTTGTGCCGTTTTGTCCAATGCCCTGGTCGCCCGCCGTCAAATTCACAATCGACGCCGAAATATTCGCAACAGGGTCGTCCGGATCGGAATCATCAATCGCTCCGTCGGCGGTCAGTGTCACGGAAGCACCGGTCGCGTTGATCGCGTCGTTAGCAAGCAGCATTGTGCCCGAGGTTCGTATCGCCAAGTCATGACCCGATGAATCAACGGCCGTGACAGTCAGATCCGCGGCCGAATCGTTGATCAGGATTTCGCCGTTGGTAAGCAAGCCGTCAATCAGTCGTATCTGGTTGCTCGGATTTGCAAGCGAGATTGCATTGGATGAGCTTGCTGTCAAGCGATCGATGGCAATCGACGTCGATGTTGCCTGCGTGACCGGACCGGAAACGTCCTGGTCGATTCCCAGTACGAAACGTCCAATGGGAATAGCGACGTCACCGATGGTGACGGTCGTCGCGTCGTGGATCGTGATCGCATCTCCCGCGAAATCACTCATTAAGACACCGTCGCTGCTGTCAACCGATCCACCGTTGCCATCGATATTGATGGTCCCCAACCCCGTCGTCAGGGTCGCACCGGCGTCGATCACGATTGCGTCGCCGCCAGTCAGTCGCAGTTCGCCGTCGTTTGTGCCGCCAGTCGTGTCGATGCTGCCGCTGAGTGTTATTTTTTCGGCGGTGGCATCGAAGCGGCCGACGGTGGGGCCGGTGCCCAACTGCAAGTCTGTCGTGATTGATAAGGCATCGACTCCCGCTTCGCCGTCGAAAACGATCGGTGTGCTGAAGTTTTCCGCGCTGCCAAAACCATTGATCATCACTTGGTCATCACCGTCACCGGTCGCTAATGTGAGCGACTCGGTCGGATTCAGAACCGACAGCGACGTTCCGACTTGTCCACCGACTCGATTCGTTAGCAAAGTCCGAGTGGGCGCATTTGGATCGGGTTGAATGACCAATTCGTCGTCACCTTGGGAGTATTGCAAGTCGGTCGTTGGGGTGGCCACTTGTTGTTGCAGTGACTCAAGTTCGGTGAAGCTGAGGGTGTAATGGGGCGGCACGGTTCCGGGAGTATCGACGGTCACGACTCCCTCGCGACTGCCTGTGAATTGATAACCAAAGGAATCTTGAACGTCACTGCTCGCCAAATCCGAGTCCAAGACGATCAGTTCATCCCTGCCGCTGGGATCTCCGGCAAAAATGATGTTGCCGTTGAAATTGATACTTTGACCGCTGGAGTCGACAAAGTCATTGGCATCAAAGAAGAACTGATTATCGCCGGTGCGCCCCTGGATGATCAGGTCATTATTGTTCAGACCGGCGATCGGTCGCACGGTCGGAGAGGCGTTCTGCGCGGCTTGGAAATCTTCGCCGGTGCGAATTTCGATATCCGTGCCGCGTCTGGAAACGATCGTCACGGCGTCCGCTGCAACGGTCGCATCACCCGACGTGACCAGCGTGATGTCGTTGCCATCGCCGCCAAAATAGGTGATGAACGCCGACGCGGACGCCGTTCCGAACGGTGCGAGAACTAAATCGCCTTGGTTCAGCACGCGAGGATTGGCCAGTGGGGCTCCAGCGGTGTCAAAATTGACGGCCAGATGTCCGCTGATTGGGTCCACGTGATCGTTGCTGATCAAAATGAATTCCGATGCCGGTGGCGGGTCGGCGTCGAGCGTCAGATCCAAGATGGCGTTGTCGATCGATACGCCGTTGTCGATCGCGTCAGCGTGATTGATTTCGATCTGGTCATAATCGACGCCGGCTTCAAGACCGCTGATCTGAAGTTCGTAAATACTTCCGGCGGCAAGTGTCAGGTTACCGGTCACCAGTCGCGACTCTTGATCACCGGCCTGAACACCGGGCGCGATTCGCCCTCCCGCGTCGACCAACACGTCCGCCTCAATTCGCCCGGATCCTTCCAGCCGACCCCCGGTCGCGACGCGGACCTGCGAGGCAGGAGATGCAATGGTTCCCTGGACTCGCAGTGTCCCAGCGTTGACTTGAGTGTCAACGGTGTAACCGTTGATCGCAGTCAGGACCAACGTACCCGAGCCCGTTTTGACCAGTGCGGTTGCCGCCGCGGGATCCACGATCGGAGCGGTGATGGTCGTGGTGGTTGCATCGGCGGTCGTGATCGGGGCATCAAATCGAATCTGATTGGCCGAGAGCCCGGACCCGCTGGCGAACAGTACGTCACTGCGGAAAATCGTTTCCCGATCGGTAGTGATCGTGGGCGACAGCACGATGATGCCGTCATCGGCCGCAACGTCCAATTCGCCAGGTTAATCAATATCGTCATCGAGTTGTATCAAACCACTTGCACGGACCGTCAGATCAACGAAGTTACTGATCGGCCCCTGAGCCACCACATCGTCTTGCGCTACCACATTCAGGTTTTGCGTTCCGGTTTGGCCCGTCAGTTCAGTCGTCCACCCAATGGAGCCTGCTGAGCGAATCTCGGAATTGCCAGTTGGTAACGTGAGGACACCGTCAATCAGGACGTCACCCGATCCCGAAGTTCGCCAACTGGGACCCGACATATCGATCTGCGCGGCGACCAGTTCAAGCGGCCCATCCGTGACGCCGATACTGCGCACGTCAATCACCCCAGCGACAATTCGTAACTCGGTCAGATCCATCGCGGCGGGCGACGTGGGCGTGTTGCCAACGGAACCTTGGATTTGCACGGTCCCATCGGTGATCGCGCCGCGTGCGAGAATCTCCAATCGATCGTTGGACCCATCGCGTGATTCTATTCCGCCAAGAAAATCGACTCGCCCTGCCGCGTCGGCCAGCTGTTGGTTTCCGCTGTCAATCCGCACCGTCGCTCCAATCTGGGACGTACCAATCACAGTGATATTGCCCCCTGAGGTGCGAAGGTCGGCGTCGACAAACTGGATCGACGGAGCGATCAGGTCGATCGTTCCGGTGGTTGCAGACGCAGTCGTGTTCAGATCGCTACTGACAATGACTGTCTGACTGGAATTCAAAAGAATGGGACCGTCGGAGGTCGTCAGCGGACCAGTCGCACTGATTTGGCCTGAGGCTCGAATTCGAATCGCATCGGCGTTCAAGGCCGCGTCGATATCTGCGGTGTCGACAATGCCTTGTGCCGTAACTGCTCCATCGATCTCAATGATGCCACTGGTCGTCAAGGACGATGCCGTAATGACCGTCACGTTCTCGATCGCTTGTCCGCCAAGTTGGTTGATTGGGCCGAGCGACAGGTCGGACGTCGCGGGATCGCTCAGGCGAAAACCGACGTCCACCCCAACGTTGGGAGTGGTTAACGTCGCATCGGAAAAATCAATCGCCCCACCAATGGCAAAGAAAGTCACGTCACCCAGCAGTCGCACGCTGCTCGTTGGAACAGCCCCGCCCGCTAGCGGACCACTGACGGTGAAATCGCCACGGCCAATGTCAATATTTGTGGTGACACCTGGAACACCCAAGAAAACGTTGCCGCGGAATGTGACGTTGTCGTTGGTGAAACTGACGTTTGTCCTACCAGGTTCGACCGTGATGGTTTCGGCATCAATCTCAATCAGATTGGTCACCGCGGCGCGAACGTCATTGGAAAAGACCACGTTCACATCGTCGATGCCGCCGCTGTCTGTCACCGAAACATTCAATTCGGCAGGCAGATCAAGATGCAGCGAGTCGTTTCCACCGCCTAGATCGACGAGAATTTGGCCGGAAGTGATTGCGGCGGGATCGAGAGGGTCGTTCGGGTCGCCTGGATGATTGGCGATTGGAATCACGTCACCGCTGCCATCGCGAATCTGCAGATCACCATCGTTCAAGACATCCAAACGTACCGTGTCCGGCAAGGCATCGCCGGTGATTATCAACTGCCCCAAAGCATCCAGTTCGGCGCTGGCGTTGAGCACAAATCGCGGTTCGAGTGATCGGACCGCTGGCCAGTAAGCGCACTCGGATCGAATGGGCCGGGGCGGTTTAGCCAGCGGCGCAGAGGAAGATTCTGATCGCGAAACAATCCAAGTTACCAATCGTGCGCGCAGCCACTTCGCACGTCGTCGAATCGCCTGCAGAGAGGACCCGTTTGAAAGCATTGCACCGCACGAAAATTGAACCGTACGAAATTTCGCCGCCCGAAATTTCCCGCCCGAGTTTCCACTCATCAAATCAAGGGAACGATGCGACGTTCCGTTCGCACCAATCCAAGTGAGACCCACTTCATTGAGAATCGGCATCGCATCGTTGTGTGACGCGTCTTCCTTGGACCAATCAGTGACGGACTTCCATTCACGCGGATCGGAATCCCTCCGGGTCATTCTAATCGAATCACTTTTCGCCCCTGTTTTGCAGGCAAAAGCCGTTATTTGCACCCAACGCGAACGTCAGCCAGCAGGCGTCAATCGTCAATATGGGGTATTGGCGTGGCCTTGGTTAAGTACGGTCAGTTTACCGACTATTCCGGTTTTGCTGTTTCCGCAAGCTCTGAATGCTCGATGCTGTGCAGTGGACGCATTTGTCTCTGACGCAACTGGTGAGGTGTATCGCGGTGAAAACGACGTTTCCGATCGGACGACTCCACGTTATCGCGATGACTCTTGGCTTGGTTTGCCTGGTCGCCCCGGCGGAGGTGCCTGGTCAGAGCACAGGCGAAATGACGTTGGGTCAGCCACAAAATGATGCTTCGATACCTTCGCCGCGGCCAACCCTGCGGCGATTGTTCACAGAGAATGATTTCTTCGCTAGCGACACGGGTGATGCGGAGCGTTCGATGCGCGATAGCCATGAGACCTTGGCGCAGGATTCGGGCGAAGAAGACTCGTTGGCAGACCTGTTGCGTCGGGCCCGCATTTCCGATGACCCAGCAAACGGTGATCGTCCCGAAGACGAATCGCCGGCACCGTCCCAATTGGCGGAACTTGCCGACGACGAACCGACCGGTTCGCTGTTGGAAGATGCCAGTGACGCCGAGCCTTCGAAGAGCGAAGCCGAAGAGGCCCGCGAGGCGCAGTTGGCACGACAACGAGCGATGGCCGCGCATCTGCATCGATTACAAAAACCGGTTCGAGAGATTCGACTGGCCGTTGCCACCACGCGCGATCAGGTGGGGCCGGACAACCGCGCCGTGCAGGTGACCGGCCACCAAAGCCAACAATGGATTACCGAAACTGGAGTTCAACGGCCTGCGGCCGACCGCTATAGCGTTCCCTTCTGTCATCGTCCGCTTTACTTTGAGCAGATTGATTTGGAGCGATGCGGCAACCACTACGGTTGTCTCCAAAACGCGGTGTCCGCGGGATATTTTTTGGTCAACACCGCCTTCTTGCCCTACCGTTTGGGAACTCAGTGTTGTGATGATAAAGTGCCAACCAGGGGTGATTGCCGGACGTGTGAGTCGTTTTCGACTAATATCGAACCACTAGCTTGCTGCGGTTTGAAACCCAAGGGATTGATCACACAGGCTGCCGCGCTAGCCGGATTTACCTTCCTAGTGCTCTAGATGGAATCGTAGCCATTCGCACGAGGCGTGCAGCATCATTATGACTCAGGCCTTCAGCGAATCACCGGCGGCAGAATCGATCATTCAGCGATTCTCTGTTTCTGCGGCCAGTCATCTAGGCTACCGTCCACGCGCCGTTCAAATCGATGCGGCCAGTAGGCTGATGGGACGTGTCATCGTTGAAATGGCGACCGGCGAAGGAAAAACATTGTCACTAGCGTTGGCTGCCAGTTTGATTGCATCGACAGGGCGTCGTGTCTGTGTTGCAACCGCGAATGATTACTTGGCCCATCGCGACGCCCATTGGATGCGACCGCTGTACACAGACTTGGGGCTGACGGTTGGAAACGTCGCGACGGATCATTCCACCCCCCAACGTTCCCAGTCGTATCAACGTGACGTTGCCTACGGCACGATTCGCGAATTTGCGTTTGACCATCTACGTGCCGCAATGGCAGCACGTCGCCAGCAACCCATCGACGCGAGCCCGACGCTGGATGTTTTGATCGTTGACGAAGCCGATAGTGTATTGATTGACGAAGCCAGAACGCCGTTGGTGATCAGTTCGCCCGAAAAGGGGTTGGATCCCGCGGACGAAGCTACCCTGCGTTGGGCAGCGAACGTTGCCGGCACGTTTCATGATTCTCACGACTTTGTCCGTTGCGATCCCGGTGGAATGATTGCGTTGACGACGTCAGGTCGACAACGAGTGCTCCATTTGCAGATGCCCCCGGCGATGGGGCCACTGAGTATGACCGACATCATTCATCGTTTGGAGATAGCGATCTGGATCAACCAAACGATGTACGCAGGGCAGCAGTACATCATTCGCGATGGCAAAGTGTCAATCATTCATGAATACACCGGTCGTGCCTCACAGCAACGAATGTTTGGGGCCGGCGTCCATCAAGCGATCGAAGCACGCGAAGGATTGAAGATCACGCCACCGAATCAACCCATCGCAAGGATAACGGTTCAGGATTTTACGGATCTATTTGCACACGTCAGCGGAGTCACGGCAACGGCACGCGAGGACCAGAACGAATTAGTGCAAGTCTACCAGTTGCCCGTCGAAGTGATTCCAAGTCATCGGCCGTGCCAACGCAAGATTCATGCTGCATGCGTGTGCCGCGACGAACCAACTAAATGGCAGCGGATCGCCGAAGAGACGATGGAAATGATTCAGGCTGGTCGTGCGGTCTTGATTGGGACGCGCAGTGTCCAACAATCCGAAGCGTTATCGCAGGTATTGCGGCAATGCGGGGTCGAACACGTGGTCCTGAATGCCCGGCATTTTGACCGCGAAGCGGAAATTGTTGCACAGGCAGGGAATCCGGCTCGGGTCACCGTCGCGACCAACATGGCCGGTCGTGGCACCGACATTGAATTGTCCGACGCTGTCCGCCAAGCGGGTGGGCTGCACGTGATCGTCTCGGAAGCTCACGCAGCCAGTCGGATCGATCGTCAATTGTTTGGGCGTTGTGCGCGGCAGGGCGATCCGGGAACGGCTCGGCTTTTCGTATGTCCGGACGACGAAGTCCTGCTATTGGGATTGGGGCCGGCCCGATATGGACGTACCCGGCAATCCTATTTGGCAACGTCCGATTCGCGCGGGCTGCTCAGTCAGCTTGTACGTGCGCAACGATTGGTGTCGCGTCAGCAACGGCTCGGTCGCAGCGCATTGACTGCGCATCAGTCACAGCTCAACAGCGTCCTACAGAATCTGGGACTCGACCCGCAACTTGACCCATTGCCGGAGTAGGGGCGCAGACCAGTTGGGGCTCAATCGGCTCTTGGATTGGTTTGCATGATCATGGGACAGGAACGCTCTCGGGTGTTCAAAAATTCAGCATGATCGCTAGCATGCGGTGTTTCCTTGGACAGTCGGGTTATCCGGTTAGTCAAACTGTCCGGCGTTGCGAAAAAGCAACGTTTGTGGCGACAAATGAGCAACGCAGGGAAACTGGCGAAATTTGCGGGCCCACTAGTCCGCAAAAGTGCCGTTTTTTGGTGGTTTTGGGTACATTTTTCTAACTCCTTGCGTACCCTTGAGTTGATGCCCTGCGCACGCTCCCGCTAGCCTTTTTTTGCGGGAGTGACCAGGAGAGTATGTAGTCGACCGCGGTCGCTGTTCTCCGGCGCCCTATTAATCTTCGTTACGTTTGCGAGCCTGGAACGACATGATTCGCCGATTCAACCATTTGCTTTTCTCGTCACTGCTGATCGCAGGATTCGCACCGGTCGTCACCGCACAAGACGACTGTTGTTTCCAGCCCAGTTATCGGCTGCAATGCGAGACCGTTATGCAGCCACAAACGGTCCAGCGGTTTCGTGTCAGTTACGAGACCGAGTATGTCGACGAAGAAGTCACCAGTTATCGACCGGTGCTCAAGACGCGGCAGGAGGAGCGTGAATACCAAGTTGCACGCCCCGTGACCGAAACCAGCTACCGCGAAGAACGCTACACGCTCTGGAAACCTGTCGTCGAAACTTCCTACCGCGAAGAAACCGTTCAGCAGACCCGCTACGTCGAAGAGCAGCTTGAACGCGAAGAGCAATACACGACGATGCGGCCGGTGGTCGAAACACAGGTCTACGAAAAACAGTACGCCGTTCAGCGTCCGGTGACCCAAACTCAATACTACGAACAACAGTACGCCGTCCAGCGACCCGTCACCGAAACCCAGTTGCGGACTCAGCAATACACGACCTACCGACCCACCACGACTTACCAGAGTCGAATGGTCGATGCCGGAGGCTATGTGCCACAAACGACGGTCACCCCCGGCCAGCTT
>JABDKS010000488.1 GCA_013002105.1 Pirellulaceae bacterium
TGGGTGTTGTTGACCAGCAACCATCGATTTATCGGAAATCCCGTGGTCCAGCAGGCAGCCCAGTGCTGGCCAACGAAGGTTCGTGATCTTCACCTAACAGACAGTTTCAGCAGCCTGTTTTCGCTGCTGCGGTAGCGCAACGTGAACAAGCTGTTGTTAGCAATGGATGTAAACAGGTTGCGCCAACCATGGTTGGCGCTCGGTTGACACAAATTCTGAATTGTGGACAAAAATATATAATTTTGTGGTGATGCAAGTGTTGATCCACAAACGATTTGCGATCGCACATTGATTTCTTGTTGAGGTTCATTAGCGAGATTGGACTACTTGTTGCAACAACGTGTCCGCATCAGCGGTGGCAATTGATGTCACGCATTACTCTCCATCCTTTCATAGGAACTGAAAATGAAAAGCTTAATGACTCGCCTTTGGAAAGAAGAAGATGGCGCGACTGCCGTGGAATACGGGATCATGGTCGCCGCGATCGCAGCCGTCATCGTGACCGTCGTGTTCAGCATCGGTACGAAGGTCGACACGGCGTTTGATACCGTGGACGCAAAATTGCCTGCGGCTAACTAAGGTGGTTGGCTTGGCCATCAACGGGCGCAGCACGGTCTTCCCACTGTGCTGTCGTTTGCGTGATGGCCGGCCCACACGATTCGGTTCAACAGCCGATGATCGGTGCCGTGGCATGGCTGATCGGTTGCTGAATTGGTTCAACGAATGTGGAGATTCCGTCGTAACGATGGCCTGGACTGGTCCAGGCCATCTACGACGGGAACCTGCACAGGGCTCGCCCTGGACGAAGCGATTCGCAGGGTGATGCCGGGCGGGGCCCGGAAAGTGGGGGCGTTCGAAAGCGGAGCTTCAGATCTCGCGTCGTGACTGCGATTTGCATAGTAACGACCGCAAACAACGGCTTGCTGCGTTTTGCGAGCCGTCCTTGTCAACGAAAGAAGTTTTATGAAACGCATGACCGTAAGGAACGTCGCGCAACGGCTCGCTCGCGAAGAAGACGGTGCAACCGCCGTCGAATATGGGCTGATGCTTGTAGCCATCGCGGCATTGATCGTCGTGGTCGTTACCAGCATCGGTTCGAAAACAGAAGACAATTTTTCCGCTGCCGAGCAACTGTTGAATTGATTGCCGACCGGTGAAACAGATGATGACCATGTCACTGAAAGATGAGCAGACAGAATGACACAATTCGTCCCCATCGGCGTTGCCCTGGTGCTTTGCATGTTAGCGGGCATTACGGACATTCGATCGCTGCGAATCTATAACTGGTTGACCGTGCCAGCCCTCTTGTCGGGCATGATTTTTCAATTTGCGATGCACGGTGCGGCGGGGCTGACGGACAGTTTGGCCGGGGTGCTGATTAGTTTTGCGGTGCTGTTAGTTCCTTTCATGATCGGCGCGATGGGTGCCGGTGATGTAAAGCTGATGTCGGCCCTGGGTGCTTGGGTTGGTGGGCTGTTTGCGTCACAGATCATCCTGGTTGCCTGTTTGCTGACGGGTGTGGCATCCGTGATCGCGATTCTCCGTCGCGGCGGCATTCGCGCCGCTTGGCTCAATGTTCGGATTTCTTGGTATCGCCTGCAAACGTTAAAGCATCATTTGGTCATGGACGAACCTGACGAGCTGCGGGCGATGCAAAGTGATCCTGAACGCAAATCGGATCTCATCCCGTTCAGCATCATGTTGTTGCTGGCCGTGTTACTGGTCCTGTTGGTGCAAATGCACAACAGTTCCGCTTTCGCAACTCTCAGCTCGCTCGCATTGAAAATTTGGAGTCCCTCATGAGTTTACGATCAGTTTTGATGTTTTGTATCGCTCTGGTTTGTGCCGCGGCGGCGTCGTTTGGTGTATACCAATTCATCCAGTTGGAGCCCAGCGAGGTGGTTGTCCAAGCCGAACAAGAAGAGGTTGTCGTCTTGCGCGTTGACATTACACGAGTTGGTACCAAGTTGACCGAGGAGATGGTCGAACTGGTCAAACGGCCCAAGGGTGCGTTTGAGGGTATGACCATCAGCGATGTTTCGGCGGCGGTCGGGCAGTCGGTAGTGATTCCAATGTTTCGAGGTGAGCCGGTGATGCCGGCAAAACTGGGAAAAGGTTCGGGGCTTGCAGCCTTGGTTCCCGAAGGCATGCTTGCGTTCACCTTTCAAGCACCCTCGGAGTCGTCGTTATTGGCTGGATTTGCGATGCCAAATGACCGCGTCGATATTCTGCTGACTCGCGAAGAGCCGAATTCTCGTGGTGGCGGTAAAGTCACACAGCGATTGGTCCAGAACGTTCGCATTCTTGCCGCCGGCGATGAGATCAACCGTCCGGCCGGTAACCGGGTCGAGAAGGTTCGCAATGTGACACTGGCTGTGCCACCTGGAATCGACCAAAAGTTGGCGATGGCTCAGGAGATCGGTTCGCTGGCGCTCGTTTTACGTAGTTCGCCCGATAATTTTGACCATCCCAACGATCCACTCTATTTGGCCGATTTGGAAGGAGCCGAGGAACCGGCGTTAGTGGATCGATGGGACGCAGCTTTCTCCAAGCTATCGGCGTCAGCGAAGACCGCTGCGGCAACGATTCGCGATGTGGCCAGTGTCACATTGGACAAGGAAATCAAACGGCTGACCGATGAGTTGGAGGCACGCGAACGCGAGCTTGCCAATCGTGATGCCCAATTGGCCGATAGCGAGCGTGCGCTGGCCAACGCACAGTCGACACCCCAATTGGTGTCCGTGAAATCGAAACCAGAAAAGGTTTTACCAACGTCGGTGCTGACGATTCGAGGGAACTCGCAGAGCTACGTTACCGTCAAGCCGTTAGCCAAACGCACGAACTAACTTAAACAGGAGTGGATAGTTATGCGTTGGATTTTAGCCTGCGATTGCAAGGAAACGCACCAAGCGATGGGTACCGCTGTCTCCAACAGTGGTTCTGGGGCAACGCTCCACACTTGCCCGGTCGACCAGGCTTCGGACCAAGTGGCACGCACGCAACCAGACCTCGTTTTACTGGCACCCGGTGGTGCGATCGAACGCCATTTGGCGTGGATCGCCGAAGTCGTCGAGGTCGCCGCTTGTGACGTGCTGGTGATTGGCACGGCGAGCGAAGCGAGGACGGTGATTCAAGTGCTTGACGCAGGTGTTGCGCGGTTTGTCGACCGAAATGATCTGGACACGAGCTTACCGGCAGCACTTGCTGCAGTGGCCAAAATGCCTGGCAAGGCGACCCACCGCGGGCGTGTCATCTGCGTTGCGGGGGCGGGTAGTGGCAGCGGGGCGAGCACGATTGTGGCGAATTTGGCTGTCGCGATGAACCGCGGATCACGTAATTCAATCGCTGTGGATCTGCGTTTGGAAGGTGGCGACCTCGCCAGCCTATTGGACATCCAAGCGAGGCACAGCATTGCGGATTTTTGCGAACAGGAGTCACGGAT
>JABDKS010000522.1 GCA_013002105.1 Pirellulaceae bacterium
GGGCCGGGCGGTTGGAATGCGGACATCGACCGATGGCGACAATTCGGCAATGACCGGGCCTACCATTACCTGGGCAGCCCCTGGTGTTTTGCTCAGATTGGTACCGCGTTTGGCGACGCAATGGTGGAGTTGATAAAAAGCAAGTCGGTGGATGGGCGATGATCAAGATTCCAACTCGAACGCTGGGACGCACCGGATTGCAGGTCACGCAACTTGGCTACGGCAGTATGGGCATCCGCGGTCCCAAGACATGGGGTGTCCGCGTTGTCGACGATCACGATGCCAATCGAATACTCAACGAAGTGCTCGATGTGGGCATCAATTTCATTGACACGTCGCCCGATTACGGCGTCAGCGAAAAACGTATCGGTGATTTCATCAGTTCGCGGCGCAGTGAGTACTATTTGGCGACCAAGTGCGGATGCGTCTACACGCAGCGTGACGACCACTTAGAAATCGATCACGTTTGGGAGCCCGATGTCATTCGGCGCAATTTGGAAACAAGCCTGCAGCGGCTCCAGACAGACTATGTGGATCTGTTGCAGTTCCACGGTGGCACTGCCCAATCACTGCAACAATCCGGACTGATTGATTTGTTGACGGACTTTCGCGATCAAGGATTGATCCATTTCATCGGCGTATCGAGCAAGCTGCCCAACCTGAACGCTTTGATTGACTTAGAAGTGTTCGACACGTTTCAGATTCCGTATTCCTGTCTCGCACCGGAGCACTATGACGCGATCACTCGCGCAGGAGAGTCGGGGGCCGGGATCATTGTCCGTGGCGGAATCGCCCACGGCGGTCCGGATGCGGTGATTGAGCGTCCCGCACTCAATGACGTTTGGACCGGGGGCGAACTAGATGATCTGCTGCCGCCGGGAGTCTCGCGAGCGGAATTGATTTTGCGATACACGCTGTCGCACCCACATTGCCACACAACGATCGTCGGAACGTGCGATTCGAACCATCTGGCCGAAAATATCCACGCCGCGGCGGCTGGGCCATTGCCGCCGGAACTCTACCGCGAAATCACATCGCGGGTCGCCGGTTTGCGATAACCACGCTTCGTCGTTCAAACGCAAACTGCCCCGGACCAATGTTACCAGTAGATTTGATCAAACTGCTCCATTAGTTTTGCGCCGCGATGGGGGTTCACGCTGGCGATGTGTGCGATCCGACCGCGCAGGTGACAGCGAAATTTTGGATGATCGTGGCGGTTCTGACCTGCCGGACCGTCCCGCCTGCAGTTGTGCAAGATTGCTCGCAGGGTTTCGTACTCCTTTCGTGCGGAGTTCAGTTTCTGATTGACGGTTAAGCCAAGCACCCTTTGATTGTTACCATGACGCATGAATGCCGTTTTTCGAAAGTTGATTTGGAAACCTTCTTCCATCGCGATCACGGCCACGGTGGTCGCAAAGCGTTTCGCTTGAGACAATCCGAAGTGATCGCAACTGAAAATCAGGTCGTCCGCGTACCGTGTGTAGGTGACGTTCAACGTTTTGCAGAGGCCGCTGATTCGACGATCCATCGCAAACGAAACCGCGTTGGCAATTGCCGGTGATGTGGGGGCGCCCTGCGGTAGCCGCGAACGCCGTAGCAGTTCGTCGGCATCGGGGTCGATCGACGCTGGTGCGGTGCACAGAAACGCTAGTGTGCGGGCGACTTGTGGCGGGTAGCCGGCAATCAAAAAAAGGTTGCGGACGCGGCCGACGTGGATCGAGCCGAAAAAATGGCGCATATCCATCCGGATAATCAGAGAACGGCGGACGTGTTGTCGGGCACAATCCGGGACGCTGTGACCTGCACGAAATCCCGATGCGGCATCGTGCAGCGGAATGGTGGACAATATCTGTTGAGCAATCAAACGCTGGACACGCTTGAGCGTTGGTGCCGGCTGCTCGATCCATCGAATCGTTCCATCGCGTTTGGTAGAGGCAACCCGAGTGTAATGATCAACGGATGTCGATCGTCGTCGATGGGGCAAGGTCAACCAATCGATGATCCGCGGAGTTGACAACGAGAGAAAATCCGCGAGTTGGCCCTCATTTGCGATCGGTGGGACCGGCCACCGATACACACCGTCCGATTCGATTTGAATCACCAATGATTGCTGGATCTTGATTCGCTTGCGGTGACGAAACCTTTTCTTGACCGCAGGATTTTTCGATAGCCACGTCAACATCTGGGGATGACGTAGTGGTTGTGGGTTCCGCTGAGCGTCGACAATCTGCTGGACGAGGTCCTCGCAGAGTTTCTTGTCTCGCCCGAAAAGCGGTTGGATCGCATCACGAACGGAGGCCGGTGCGGGTAGATGACGGTATTGAAGTCGTCGGTGCAGCAATCCAGCAAACCGTTTCAAATCGACGTCGATCGTGACGGTGTGACTAGACATTGCTCGTGGTGATCACCGACTGGTCGACCGGTTTGGACGTCGATTAAAGATCCGAGGTCACACCGGAGCCAACCGGTCCGCGTCTCGCGCGAGCCTCGCTGCGTCGGTAGACGCAGGCAAGCTCGTGCGGTCAATCGCTCAGTCGTGTCACTGCCACGAGGTAACCTCGTGGCCATCAGCGCACAATCGACAGCGTGCAGCTAAGTGTGCACCATCGACAACGTGCAGCCAATCAACTTGGTCCGCTGTGCGACCTCGGAATCGCGATTGATCATCGGGGATCGAATTGCTCAGGTCAAATCAGGACCGACAGTCGAAATTGGAGGTAGCCCAACGATGAGGGTAGCCGAGTTGGTTGAAGCGGCAAAAGAAAAACGCCCCGCTAGTTGCGAGGCGTTCGGATATTCATTTCGTACGGTTTGGCGAGTTTTTTTCGCCATGCTTACTCACGGTGATTACGCTCCGTGATTACTCACGGGGGCGAATGGCACCGGTCAGGCCGCTGTAGTCGACACGATCGGTATTGTGCCACAGGGGCTGACCGAGTTCGACACGTTTGCGAAGAACCTCAATCTTTTCCGAACTGCCTGCGGGTGCATCAGTCGCGTTGAAATTGTCATCTTTGTTGGGGACAAAATCTTCGTCGTGGCCGTATCGCAAGATGGCTTCGAAAACGTTCTTGCATTGACTCATAAATCAAATTCCTCTTCGCGCCGGAGCGCTTCCATCCGACAGCCGGATCCTCGCGTTACTGTCGAAAGTTGGTTTGTCGTACGTCCCGTTCCGTTGGGCCGTGGCGTTGATCACGAGTGGATTATTGACGTCTTTGCGAAAGAGTCAAGAAAATTGTGCGAAGGTTTTTGTCGCACGGCGGCAATCGAAGCTCGAATTTAAATGACCGGTCGATGACCGAGCGACTGTGCCAATGATGGCCGTTTGGGCCGTGTTTCACGACCTTTTACGCAAGGGGGAAATCGCCGACATTGGCTTTCCTCTGATGGCAGGATCGACTTCATGAACGGTGCGACAATCGATGCGGTGTTCCGGCGGGAGCCCGGCGACGTGCGCTGCGACTGAACACATCGTGTGGTTCAGGTAGGCTTTGCTGGTTCAGCATGCAAACGAAATTTTTTTTTCCGATCCCCCTCTAACGTCGACATCCTGGCAGCAAAATGTGGATCCAACGAACCATTCGTCTTCCCGCCGCACGGCGCGGGTTCCATCTGATCACCGGACAGATCGTCCAGGCGATACCGGAATTGGCCTCCATCGAAACCGGTTTCCTGCAGGTGTTCATCCAACACACCAGCGCCTCGCTGACGATCAACGAGAACGCCGACCCCGACGTGCGAGTCGATTTCGAGACAGCGATGAATCATGCCGTCCCGGAATCCCTTCCCTATGTCCACACCCTCGAGGGGCCCGATGACATGCCGGCTCACGTGAAAGCCTCGATGATGGGAGCGAGCGTGATGATCCCGATTGGTGATGGAAGGTTGCAGTTAGGCACTTGGCAGGGGATCTACCTGTGCGAACACCGTGATCGTGGCGGGAGCCGCAGCGTGGTGATTACGGTGATGGGGGAGGCCCGTTAGCGTCTGCTTGGTCGGACATCACCAATTGCCGCCTCCGGAAAAACTTCAATTCCGCAGAAAAAGTTGTGCTATGCAAGTATTCTAGCCGCTGTCTAATTTGGACAAATATGTCGGTGATTTAGCGTGACGCGATCCCGGTCGTTGTATCATGGTATTTGGGGGGCAGCGACCAGCACTGTGGCGGATCGTTCTGTGCAAAGCAATCTAAATCAAATCTCTTGTCGCAAATGTGGCAGCCGTGCGGTTCGCATCCCGCGACGCTGGTACGAGCGGTTGCTTTTAGTGGGCGCGGCGTACGGTTGCGTGGTGTGTGGCCGCCGCAGACGACTCTCCATTTTTTCGGCAAAGATTGACGAGCCCTTCAAATGCTCGTCAACGATCGATACCGAGCGACAAAATGCTACGACGCGTCGCGACGGTACGTATGTTCACGATCGAGAACGAGAGCAAGTCGACACTACCGACGATACTCCCTGTGGCCCATCGGTTTCTTAGTCACCGTTTGCGGGCTCGTTGATTTGCCCCGCGGGCAATGACTGATCTAGCTGGCTGAATCGCTTGCGGACGTCCCAGTAATCGGTGCGTGCTTTGGCAGTTGAGCTTGGCTGCGTAACATCGATGCGACCAGGGCTGTCCATCCGGTTTGATGGCTCGCTCCGAGTCCTTCGCCGGTGTCAGCATTGAAGTACTCGTAAAACAAAACGAGTTCTTTCCAATGCGGATCGTCCGCGTACACCGCTTCGCCGCCGTGGGCCGGTCGGTTGCCATCGTGGTCCGATTCAAAGATTGCGATCATCCGCCGCTCTAGCTCGCGAGCGACTTCCATCAGATTCATCTCGTTGCCAGAGCCGGTTGGGCATTCGACACGAAACGAGTCCCCGTAGTAGGCGTGATAGCGTTTCAGAGATTGGATCAGCAAAAAATTGGTGGGAAACCAGATCGGCCCTCGCCAATTACTGTTGCCGCCGAACATTGCGGTTTCGCTTTCACCGGGCACATAGTGGACTTCGTTGATCTGTCCGCCGAAGTCAAAAACGAACGGTTTATCGCGATGTGCAGCCGACATGCTGCGGATGCCGTAGGGCGACAAAAATTCGTTCTCGTCCAACATCACCGCCAACAATCGTCGGAAACGATGCTCTGATGGAATTGCCAGTAGACGGAGCGCTTTTGGCTCATCGCCGGTGCCCTGGCACTCCATGTACGTCATGTGTTTGCTGAGGTCCCCGCGGTTGTCCAAGAACCACTGCATCCGGCGTTTGAAACCCGGCAGCTTGTCGATGATTTCGTCTTCCAGCAGGACCCCGGTCATCAACGGCAGCAGTCCCACCAGCGAACGGACTCGCATTGGCACGGATTGTTCGTCGACAAACAGATGGTCGTAGTAGAACCCGTCTTCTTCGTCCCACAGTCCACTGCCATCCATCGAATTCATGGCTTCGGCGATCGCAACGTAGTGTTCAAAGAATTTGCTGGCCATATCTCCGTAAGCTTCATTGCCATCGGCCAGTTCGATCGCAATTCGCAGCATGTTGCCACAGTAAAACGCCATCCAAGACGTTCCATCGGCTTGTTCCAAGTGACCGCGTGGGAGCGGTTTGCTGCGGTCGAACACGCCAATGTTGTCCAGCCCCAAAAATCCACCGGCAAAAATGTTCTTTCCACGAGGGTCTTTGCGATTGACCCACCACGTGAAATTGATCAGTAGCTTTTGGAACGCTTTCGCCAGGAACAACCGGTCCCGTTCTCCCGGTGGACCGCTGGCTTTGTAGACCTGCCAGACACCCCAGGCGTGCACCGGTGGATTGACATCACTGAGGTGCCATTCGTACGCGGGGATCTGTCCGCTGGGGTGCATGTACCACTCGCGTAAAAACAAAATCATTTGGTCCTTGGCGAACTGATTGTCCAATTGCGCCATCGGCACCATATGAAACGCCAAATCCCAGGCGGCGTACCAAGGGTACTCCCATTTGTCCGGCATCGAGATCACATCTCGGTTGAACAGATGCATCCAATCGCTGTTGCGACCCGACTTGCGAGCGTCGCTCGTTGTCGGTCCGCTGGGGTCGCCATTGATCCACGTGGCGACCGCGTAGTGGTAAAACTGCTTGGTCCACAACAGACCGGCGTACGCTTGCCGCATGATTTCCTGTCGTTGCGGCGTGAGTGACTTGGGAATTCGAGTTTCGTAATACTCGTCCGCGTCGGCGATACGATCTTGGAGCGTTTGGTCAAAGGATGGACCGAACGCTTTTTCAGCAAATTGTTTTGGCTCGCCTTCGCATTCGTTGGCAATAAACGATTCCGATTTGTGCGTCAGTCGCAAGCGCACGACGACCGACTCGCCGGCACCGATCTTTTGGAATCCGTAGGCGGCGCACTTCGTCCCCCGTTGTTTTGGATTGACCGCCTTGGTGTGACCCTGCACGACGTAATCGTGAAACGCGTCCTTGTAAAAATCCGATTCACTTGGCAAGTCCGGGTGTCGGTCGGCATTGGTTTCGTTGTCGGTAAACAACCAGGCCCAATCGTCGGACGTCTGCATCTTGTCACAGGCAAACCAAAACTCTTGGAGCGACTCGTGATGACTACGCACGACATCGTCAACCAACCGCATCGAAGGACGCGTGGTGCAGCCTTCGTCGGTGCATTGCCAGGTCCATGTGTTTCGAAAATACAGTTGCGGCAGCAGATGTAAGACCGCCGGTGTCGGACCGCGATTGGTGACGGTGATTTGAATCAGCAAATCATTCGGGCTGGCCTTGGCGTATTCGGCCTGAACATCAAAATAACGTGATTCGTCAAACGCATCGGAATCGGAAAGCTCGTATTCCTCTTCGTCACGCCCGCGCTGGCTACTGATTGTGACTAGGTCTTCGTAGGGATAACGACTTTGGGGATACTTGTACAAACCTCGCATGTAGCTATGCGTCGGTGTGCTATCGAGGTAGTAGTAGCACTCTTTGACATCTTCGCCGTGATTGCCTTCGGGACCGGTCACGCCAAAAAGGCGTTCCTTGAGGATCGGATCACGTGTGTTCCATAAGGCCAGGGAAAAACAGAGCCGGCATTCCCGGTCTGACACACCCAATAGTCCGTCTTCGCCCCAGCGGTACGCGCGGCTGCGGGCGTGATCGTGTGGAAAGTAACTCCACGTCGCATCGCCACCTTCGCTGTAATCCTCGCGGACCGTTCCCCATTGGCGTTCGGAGAGGTATGGCCCCCAACGCTGCCAATTCTCAATCCGCTTCTTGCTTTGTATGAGACGTTGGTCTTCGGCAGTCATTGTGCTCAACCATGGGGTACGAAGTTGCTGCGAAGTCGGTCTGGGTGACGGGAATGTATCGCACATTCACGCGTGGATGATACCGAGATCCGTTCGGCTCGATCGATAGTCACGGCTGAACTGGAGCCCCGATATCAATCGTCCACTGATGTCGGTGCGCCAGAACCGTCAATTCCTCACGCGTTGTCCAGCAGGTCGACCGCTGCGAACGCTTTGCCCTCCAGCATGGCTAAACTGGCGCCACCGCCGGTGCTGACGTGGCTGACTTGATCGGCAAATCCGAGTTGGTCGACCGCTGCGGCGCTGTCACCACCGCCAATGATGCTGGTTGAGTCGCTGTCGGCAACCGCCTGAGCAACCGCTTTCGTGCCTTCGTCGAACGGCGGCATTTCGAACACGCCCATGGGTCCGTTCCAGACGACTGTTTTGGCATCCGCGATGATGGCGGCATATTTTTTTGATGTCTCCGGGCCGATGTCCAGACCTTCCCAACCATCGGGGATTTCGCCGGTGGTGACGATTTTTTTGTTGCATCCACTGCTGAAATCATCTCCGCAGTGGGTGTCGACAGGCAGGTGCAGTTTATCGCCACCCTGTTTGATTAATTCTTTGGCCAAGTCGACTTTGTCCTTTTCGACCAGACTGTCACCGATCGAACCACCTTGGGCGAGCGAAAACGTGTAGGCCATTGCGCCTCCGATCAGCACGGCATCGCATACGCCCAACAGATTATCGATCACGCTGATCTTGTCGCTGACTTTGGCACCACCGAGGATGGCGACAAAGGGGCGGCCGGGATTTTCGATCGCTTCACTGAGATACTTGATCTCTTTGGCAACCAGATGACCGACCACGCGTGGTTTGCCTTCCATCGCTTGGGGTACCGCGACCATCGAAGCGTCTTTGCGGTGGCACGTTCCAAACGCGTCATTGCAGTAGGCGTCGGCCATCGAAGCAAGTTTGCCGGCGAATTCCGCGCTGCCACCTTTTTCGCCCGCGTTGAACCGTAGATTCTCCAGCACCAAGACGTCGCCGTCACCCAAACTGGCAGCCTTGGTCGATGCATCGTCACCAACGGTGTCCGAAGCAAACGAAACCGGTTTGCCAAGTAATTCGCCCAATCGCTCTGCGGCCGGCGCAAGGCTGAATTTCGGATCCGCTTTGCCCTCGGGACGTCCCAGGTGGCTCATCAAAATCAATCGCCCGCCGCGATCAATCACGCTCTTGATACTTGGCAACGCCATGCGGATGCGTCGGTCGTCGGTGATCGATCGTTGGTCGTCCAACGGGACATTGAAGTCGACTCGCATCAGTACGGTCTTGCTAGCAACGTCTATTTCGTCAATCGTTTTTTTGGCCATGGAATTGCTATCGTCAGGAGGTTTACTGCTGGTGAGAGAGCGATTATCGAAAATCCGGGCCAAGTGTCGAGTCCCTGGCAAAAGCAGCAATTTACCGGTGTTGGCAGCAAGCCTGTTTCCCGACCCGTGTTTTGTTCAACAAAGGTTCATTCAATCGCCGAAACCATACCCATGCGCCCTCGACGGCTGAACGTTGATGGAATTGCGCTCCGTGGTGGTGGACCACGGTCATCAGAATGGGGGACGCCGGTGGCGGGCGGTTGGATCAAAACGATCTTTCGTGGTTTTGCAACCACGATTCTGTTGGCGTTGCTCTTCGCAACGCTCAACCCGCTGGCGCATGCCGCCGAACCCAAATCACGAAGCAATCCTTTCTCCGGATTGAGCAGTTCGGCGCAGCGCAAAGAGGTGCTCCGAAGTCTGCCGTTGAATCGGCTGACACCTGCGGCACGCGAGCGAATCACGGATATCGCGAATTCACCCACTATCTACCGGCGGCTGCCCACCCAAGCAATCGAGTGCGATTGCGACATGTTTCTGTTTTTGACTCGAAAACCAGAAGCGCTAGTGGGGATCTGGGAATTGATGGGCATCACACAAGTGCAATCCCAACGCACCGGGCCCTATCAACTCGAAGCCGTCGACGGCGCAGGAACCACGTGCAAAGTCGATTTGATCTACGGCGATTCCAACCTACACATCTTCGTCGCCGACGGCAGTTACGACGGAAAAATGGTTCCCAAACCGATCCGCGGTGAAGGTGTTTTCGTGATGCGGAGCAGCTACGGGAAAACCGTCTCGGGCCAACCGACGGTAACTGGCACGATCGACTGCTTTGTGAAGTTTGACAATTTGGGTGCCGATCTGGTCGCTCGAACACTCAGTGGTGTGATCGGTCGATCGGCCGATAATAACTTCATCGAAACCGCTCGATTTGTCGGTCAAGTCTCGCATGCGTCGGCACAGAATCCACCCGCGATGATTGATGTCGCCCAACGTTTGCCGCAAGTGGACGAAGTCACCAAAAAACAGTTTGCCGACGTGATCTCGACGGTCGCCCGTCGTGCCGAAGCGACCGATCGAGTGGATCCAGCATCGCAAACTGTGACTCGACGCATGACACGCCGCACACAGTAGCAAGAGTGCGTGGCGTTGCCGACAGACCGCTCACGTCTGGTTGATCCAGTGATGCAGCGTCTGAATATGTTGTGGTGTCGTCCCACAGCAACCTCCGATCAGTGTCGCGCCAGCATCCATCCATTGCTTTGCAAATTGCAAGTATTTGCCCGATGCCCCTTGCATCGCATCCCAACCGACTTTGTCAGCGGGGTCACCGGCATTCGCGTAGGCTCCGATCGGAATCGTCAGATTTTCATCGGCGATCGCCTGGACGAAACGCAATGTGTCGGTCGCCGGCGTGCAGTTGACCAGCACGGCGGCTGCTCCGGCATCGGCCGCCCGCCGTGCACCGTCGGCCATTTGTGCGGGGGTCAGTAAATCCGCGTTTGGTCCGGCGGTGAAGGCGATCCAAGTTTCTATTTCCGTCTCGACTGCTTCAGCCACCGCGATCAACGCCTCGTCGACATTCGGAAAGGTTTCGCATAGCAGTAAGTCGCAATCTGCATCCGCCAACACTTGTGCCAACTCGCGATGTTCATCGCGAGGATCGTCGGGCGATAGGTCGGGACGGTAGCAGTCGGCCAGCGGAGCAATGCTGCCGGCAACGCGGTGACCGACCGGGACCGCTTGGCGGGCAATGTTAACGGCCATGCGTGCCATCGATTCCCATTGGCCACCCAATGTTCGACGTTTGGTGCGAAACGTATTGGCACAATGCACTGTTGCACCCGCATTGGCGTAGTCGCGGTGAATCTGCAGAATCACGTCCGGAGCCGAACGAATCGCTTCAGCACTCCAAGCCGGGGTGTCGGTGGGGACAGATCGAGCAGCAAGCTGGGTCCCGAGCGGTCCGTCCAACAGAGTGATCATGGGCGTCGAGATTTCTCGATTGCCTCGTTCATGTCAGCGCTCAGCTTTGCAAGCTGCTCTTGGGTGTATGTCGGCAAGGCAGCTGACGCGGCAAGTTGCACCGTCCAGGCAACCGATTTTCCTGGTGGCAGGTCTTCGAGTGCGAAGGCATTGGCCGAGGGGAATCCGAGGGTGAATTCATTTCCGTCGACGTGAATGTTCCGCTGTTCCCGCGTGCCCAACGCAACCAGCCGAAGTGGTTCGCTGGCCGGACGCAAATTGCCGGACGCATCTTTGGTCAGCAACCAAACCATCAATGCACCCTGCCCCGTTTTGCCGTCGATCCAAATCATGTGCCGCGTAACGTAATGGCGATGCTTGCCGCCGCGCAGCATGATTGCCGGTACGTCGAAGACTTGAAGTGTCGAAGATCGTACTACGCTGCGAACATTTGACAGTTGCGATTCGTTCTCGCTGAGCATCCGTCGCTGAATGAATCCTAAGCCCGCGCCGAGTGTTTTTGCGGTATCGGACGTGACGACCGTCAGTTGGCCTTTGATCGGGACACTGTAACCGACGGCGACTTCACGCAGTCGATATTCATCGTTCTGGTTTTGTGGCGGCGTGATGGTTGCCAATATCGTCAAAGTCAGTGCGGTTGCGGCGCTCTGGATGCCGGCAGACAGCTTGTCGATATCACCACTGGCAATTTTCGGCTTGGCCAACAGCACCACCTGATTGAAACGCACTGGGCGCGAATTAGCTACGTCCGTCGCGTCAGCGTTGCCTACAGGGAGCCGAATTCCCGCCGGTAAAGTCGGTAACGGTCTGTTGGTCGAAGCCGTCGGCAACGTTTGTCCGCCAGCGGCACATGGATACAACGACATCAGTGCCGCAGCAACAAATGCGATAGACTTGCAACAATTGCGACGCATCGACCTGCCGGGGTTGGCGTGATTAGACGCGCAGTATGAGACACGCGGTTGGATTCATAACAGGATTCTAGAATTAAGCATGACGAAAGCAAGCCAAAGTGCAACTCCAATCATCTCCCTGGTCGATGTCTGCAAGCATTACCGCGATGGGGACGTGCAGGCGCTTGATGGTGTTTCGATGGAAATTTTACCTGGCGAATTTCTATCCGTAATGGGGCCCAGCGGCAGTGGAAAGTCGACCCTTTTGAACGTGGTCGGCGCGCTCGATCGCCCCACCTCCGGTACCGTGTCATTTCGCGGACAAACGATTGATCGACAGACCAATCTGGATCGATTGCGATCACATGAAATCGGTTTTGTATTTCAGTCCTTTTATTTATTGCCCAACTTGACCGCCCGTGAGAACGTTCAGATTCCGATGTTCCAGAGCGATCGATCGCTCGGTGAGCGAGTTGGCGAAGCGGAGCGGTTGTTGTCTCTGGTTAGTTTGCAAGATCGTATGGATCATTTGCCGAAGCAACTTTCCAACGGGCAGCGGCAACGCGTTGCGATTGCTCGGTCACTGGCCAATGGTCCATCACTTGTTCTGGCAGATGAACCAACCGGGGCGCTCGATAGCGAAAGCGGTGTCGAAGTGATGGAGCTGTTCAAGATGTTAAACGACTCGCGGCAGACAACGTTGGTGATCGTGACACACGACCCGGCGATTGCCGAAAAAACGAAACGAACCGTTTGCCTAAGGGACGGTCGGTTGGTCTAGTTCCCGTTGGATGATGCGGCGGTCGTTACCGCGTGCTGGGCTTGCGCATCGACGTGGGTGATTCGCTGGGCGGTTTTTCGCGCTCCGTGGCAGCAATCATCGCTGCCAGTTCGGCCACCTGCGGCATTTGCACCATGCTGTGGTGGTGGCCGCGAACGTAGTGAACTTGAACTCGTTGTGTGAGTTTTCCCCAGCCACGGTCTGGGCTGGATTGCACTTGGACAGGAACGTCGCGTGGCCGGACTAAAAGTACGTCGACAGGAAGTGGTTCCAATCGGTAGGCCGTGCTCAGTTGCATATGATGACGAAAAAGTGACTTCAAGTCGCCCAGCATCTGATCGATGACCTCTTGGGGCGTGTCATCATCTAGCACACCCAAACGTGTTGCGTGTTGCCACAGAAAAGGAAGCTGCTGGTCCTCCTCCAATTCGCTTAACTGTTCCAGCGAGAGATCGATTCCATATTCCAATCCCACATTGGTCTGATCGGTGATGGCGACCAAGTCAGTGGATCCTTCGGGAATCGTTGTATCCAACAAAATCAATTGTTCAACCGATTCGCCAATCTGCATTAATTGTCGGCTGATTTCGTACGCGATGATTCCCCCTAGTGACCAGCCACCGAGTTTGTAGGGGCCGTGGCGTTGATGCGTTTGGATCGCCGCGATGTAATCTGCCGCCATGGCTTGGATCGATTCGGGTAGTGTTTCCTCCCCATGGAGTCCACGCGAACGGATGGCGATCAGCGGTTGTTCATCAGGAAGCTGGTCGGCCAGTTCACGATAACACAGTACGATGCCACCAGGTGGATGGACCATAAAGATTGGCGTTTGGTCGCCGGTTGTTTTCAGCGGTGCCAACAACGGGTGCGAGGGTAGCGTCGGGTCCGCCGATGGCTGGGAGGTTGGATGACCGCTGTGTGGAACTTGCGTGGTTGCCGATTCGACTCCGAACCTGGATGACATTTCTGGTTCATAAAGCTGAAGGAGTCGACGAGAAAGTTTTGCTATGTCAGCCAAGTCAAACAACAACGCTGTGGGAACTTGGACCTGCAAGTCCTCGCTCAGTCGTGCCGTCATCATCGCAGCTTGCAGCGAACTGCCGCCGAGTTGAAAGAAGTTTTGAT